>DNPQ01000014.1 GCA_003501335.1 Bacillota bacterium | reverse complement strand
ATCGCTCTTTTGCTCATCAATAAAACCCTCCAATATATTTGCGTGCCCAGCCGGCTTCCGTCAGCCTTAAAAGGTTTATTATGGCGGCCTTGCCGGTGGGCCAAAGACAATTTCAAACGCATATTTACTATTTTAGTTTTTCAAAAAAGAGCCGGCCCGCCTTTTTTTCGCAATGGGCCGGTTCTTTCCGGACACCGATTAGTGTCCGATCATCGCAAAGGCAATGAGCTCCACAATAATCAAAATGCTCCATGCCCAGGGTAGGTTTGTTTTAATATATTGCTTCGGTTCCAGCTTTGCGTAGCTTAGGCCCCACATGGTCCAGGACTGAGTCGGACAAGAACTTGCCACAATGGCAACCGGGGGGATCAGGAACAAAGCAAATAAAAATTGTTCGCTAAATACGCCCATTGCCTGAAAGATGGAAACCAACGCAATACCAGAGCCCCAAATCATGAGTGGGCCACGGAACAATGCGAGCGGCGCCAACACGCAGAAAGCGATCAAGATTACCACCGGTGTGGTGGGGATAATGCCGCCCAACACATGTTGGAGAATTGGAGAAACCTGTTGGGCAGCACCCTGAAAGATGTTTACGCTGTACAACATACCAATCAGCAGACCGCTGTCGGCGATACCGTCATACAAAGTCTTTTGAACTTTTTCCACTGCCAATTTGTAGGAAACCAAATTGTGGGTAAACAGCAAGCCAAGAAAGATACCCAGCAAGAAAGCGGCGACCGGTTGCCATTTAAACAACGAAACCATAATAATTGGTACAAACGGCACAATCATGCAGTACCATCCCAGGGGTTTCACTTCTTTCACCTCGGTGGAGGCGCTTACAGCCCAGGCGTGAACTTTACTGGTCTTTTTGGCCCGCATATAATTAAACAAAATAAAAGCAATCATCACGACAACATGTACAACGGTAGCAATGACCGCAAAGTGGATATATTTGTCGTTATATTTGGCATGAGGAAACACTCCAAAAAACTGGTTTACATAAGCTATGTTCAGGTACATACCAGCCGCGACAGCGAGCATATAAGTACCCAACGCAGTTTTTTTATCAATACCGATAGAGAACATGATCGGCAGTACAATCATACCAATTGCCATAACGGAACCAACCCCGAAGGCGCTGGTAAAAATCAAAGCGCAAACGACGCTCAACAATAGCATCGTGATTAGAGGCTTGTCCCCGGCCAGTTCAACGGTTTTCTTAATGATATAACTGGCGATGCCGGTGTCGACCAACATCCTGCCGAACCAGGCTCCAAAAACGATGATGGCAATAGTTTTACCGTAATTTTCCACCGACGCCTCGAAAATTTTGGTTACTACAATGCTAATAGGTACCCGCCCAATAATGCACCAAATAATAGCGGTGAATATAAACCCAATCAGCAGATTCCCGCCCTTCATACAATAAACAATTAAGCCAATAAACGTAATAAGTAGTAAAATACCGGCAATGATGTCAATCACGATTTTCTTCCTCCCTTTAATCTCTTTCTAAAGTGATACCTCTACCTCAATAATTCTTTGCCTTCTTGCTTTAAAACGCGAAAGCCGGAAGTTCCTTATTGCTTCAATGACCACCTCCGCTTCAACTAAATTGATTCGTTCATAAATTTTAAATTTGGTTATACTAATATATTAAACTAATATATTAGTTAAGACAATACCCAAATTCGTTTCCTTTACTCCTCATGAACTCAAAAATCCTACCCGCCTTCACTTGACGGGATTTTTAAGATCGTTTGGATGACTTGCCAAACGCAGCTTACAGTACCGCAAGACGTCCAGTCCCTTGATAACAACCAGTACAGTGTAAGTATACTTGTTACAATTTATTTCACATTGCAATTTTAGTCCTACTTAATGGGTGTAACTCCCTTTTGTGACACTGGTTCTTATTGATTTGGGATGGGCTAATTGTATTCTTAATTGTGGCACATATTGTCATAATCTTTAGAATGATTAACCCGTAAATTATTGGCGGAGCAGTTTCGGTTCCGCTGATAAAATAAAAATCCAGCCAATAAACAATAAACCCACGGGAAGTTTATTAGGTGGGTTTTAACAATTTCTCAAAATAATTTTTTCTCTAAATCATTGATCTTCATAAAAAATAATTTTTACCAGGGCAAATAATCGAAATCCTTAGAATCATCGAACCAACGTAACAACCATCAAAATATTTTCGTCCCAATTCATCGGCTATCCCGGTTTTACGATAAAAATAGCTGTTAATCACATCCCGCCATTCCTTGGCATGCTCCAATTGCTCATCCAGTCTCCAAGTACCCTGGCAAAACATTCCGCGTCGATCTTACCATGCAAGCTGAGCCATTTCTCTTTGAGTCCGGCCACTTGTTCCACCTCTTCAAAATGAGTGTTGTAAATATGTCGAATGACGGTCTCACCGGATTTCAATCGTTTTAAATACAGCACATGGTGAAAAAACAGCAATAATTCCTCCGGGCAGGTTGCCGGGGATTCACACAGCAGCCTTGCCTGATACTGTCCGGCATATCCGGTCCCGTTTAACAGTACGACAAGGAGTTACGCCCGAGAGTTCCGGAATATCAAATCCTCTTAGTCGTTCCCGGGGTCTAAAAAATTTGAAAAACCGGTTTTTCCGGCAAGAAGTGTACCGGGATACTCGGAAACTTCTCTTGTAGCTCCCAGGAAAAATATTCCATGCCCGGCATTTCGCTTTCCGCATGTCCCAGCACAATCAGGGCTTTCTTTCTCTCTTGCCGCACAGCATCCCGAACATATTCGGGTGTTTCCCATTCCGGCCCCTCACCGTAAATAACCAAATCGAGGTTTTCCTGTTCAAAAAAGGGTATCACCGATTCTCCACCGCCCCGATAGCCGACCAGTACCCCCACTCGTTTGCAGGACATCAGTGGATCACCGCAGTAACGGACAAATTCAAGTCCTAGCTGTTTCTTACCATACAAAATCACTTCCTTCAGGGGCGTCTCGGGAATGGCCAGGATAGATGCAGCCGGAAAGTTTTTAACCTCATAATCCTGCCACCCCAAAGCGCAAAGTAACCCCTTGGTAATGCCATCGGGCCTGTATTGGTGAATATGATCGTGGAACCTGTAAATCGCTATTTCACTCTCTTCAATCGTCCGGCACTTTTGCCGGTAGACCGGATCGGATTTTAAACTCTCCCTTTTGTCCCAGTGGCTATAAAATATGCCTTCATGGCTAATGATCAGGTTCACTCCCAAGTTTTTGGCCTGATCGACAATCTCCTGGGTTGCCAAAAATGTGACGGCGACTCCTTTTACCGTTGAATCAGGATTTCCATACTCCAGTTTGTCGACAGTACTTTCGATCGGCATCCCCGGATCCGCCAAATAATCAAGTATATCCCGGATACATAGATTCATGTTCCAGCGCCTTCTTTTAAGTATCCTATCGGAATCCTTACTTTTTATAGAAAATTCGATGTTTCCATTTTTATTCCTGCTATTTCAGTTAATACCATCCCTTATTCCTAGTTTTCTTCAACCCATCGGAGCGGATGAGTTTTACTTCCCATGATTACCATTGATTTATCCTTGATCTAGGTTTTGGTCTATTATATAGTTTGATTAGATTATTTGTAAATGATTAGGAGGTAAGCATGATCCAAAAGATTTTTCCCTTATTCATTGCTTCTTGTTTATTGTTCACACTGTCCAGCTATTCTTCAGGCGCCGTACTCCCGGTGTCATCTCCATTCAGACTTGGGAATGCATGGTATTCAAAAACAGATACCTGGTATTCGATCAAGCAAGACCGACCTGATATCAGCGCCTATGCCCGAA
>DNPQ01000302.1 GCA_003501335.1 Bacillota bacterium | reverse complement strand
CTAGATTTGGGGCAATGTTGTTATTGACATTAACCCCTAATCCATTTCCATAAGAGATCCCGATCCCTGCTCCAAAAGAATGTTCTTGCTGTTCTTCGTTGGGTTCATTGCTTGCAAACACTGCCTCTGTTGCTAATAGAACTAAGAAAACTGTTAAGATAACACAAAATAACCGTTTCATCAGCAACCTCCTGTTTTTAATCTCTAGTACAATTTTGTTCCTACATTTTTCAATATTTATTGCTCTTTCTCTCATTAATTCTTGCACAAAAGATATTTCTTATTTAGTTTTAAAAAAGAATTGAATAATACAATTATAACAATAAATTACATTAAAAGCAATTAAACAAACATTATATTATTTTATGGCCATTGAATAAATTACCGACCTACTTTTATACTCTTCGCTTTTGTTAAAATGATTAATCCTCATCTCTCTCAAAGACAACTAAAAAGTTAGCTATGCGACAAAAGGCCATATGCCGACCGGATTACTACTGGAGTGAGTCGATCACACCTTGATCTTCTCCATTCCACTTCCCACCATCGCCATCCAATAACCAAACAAAATCCCGTCCATCAAACCCTGGCTGTAAGTCAGTTCTTCCCTGCGGAGAATCTGTTCAAACCAGACCTCATCATACTCTTTTAACAGCTCATTGTCTTCGGGTGACAGTTTGGCCGCAACCTGCTTCAACAGTTCATCCGAGCGCTCCCCTAACTTTTTATATTCGGGGTCGGGATCGACGATCTCTTCATCGATCTGGCAAAGCCGGTCGAAGATCAATTTTTGGATGCGAAGTTTTTGTCGATGATGCATTGACTTTCTTTGAAAACAGTTATATATTTAATCGATTGATTAAGTTGTTTGATTAAATCGTTTGATTAAACAAACTTGATTTAAAGGAGTCGCCATGAAAGTACTAACGATTTTAGGAAGTCCAAAGAAAAATGGAAAAACCGCCAAAGTTATAAGTATGCTTGAGAAAAATCTTATTTTACAGGGTCATGAAATGGAACAAATTCATGTCGCCGATTATAAAATTAATGGATGTCTTGGATGTAACGTTTGCCATTCTAAAGCAGAACAGCCCTATTGTATACAGAAAGATGATTTGAAGACCATTTTTTTACAAATGATGTCGGCCGATGTGATCGTTTATGCATCGCCATTATACGCATTTTCATTTCCCGCCCAAATGAAATCTTTGATTGATAGGCATTATTGTTTTATCACCAACCCAGGCCAACCCAACGAATCTTCAGTTATTCAATGCAAGCATGTGGCACTTTTAATGACTTGTTGCGACCCCATTGAAAACAACGCCGATCTTGCTCCAATTATGTTTGAACGAATGTTTCGGTGGTTAAAGTGCTATATATGCGGAAAATATATCGTCGAATTAAGCTATAGTCCTGATTTTGAATCCAGAGCTGAACAAATATCCAAAACCATGGCTTATGAAATCACCAAATATTGACTACTTCCGGCTATCAACTATCGATTCCGGTTAGCAGATATTAGCATTAGTATTCAACCTTATTGCTTTTCAGTTTTGTGCCTTAATCAAAGTGAAAGGAATACATTTTATTATGGAAAATGACTCAACAAGGCAGAAAATTATTGATGCCACAATCCAGTGTATTGGAACATATGGTATCCAAGCGGTAACCAACCGATTAATCGCTAAATCGGCCAATGTAAATTGCGCAGCGATTAATTATCATTTTGGTTCAAAGGAAAACTTGATCAATGAGGCCATGAAATGTTCTCTCGATAATTACCTGTCGGAATTTTTCAATGCATCATCGGGTAAAGGACAAGCAACAGATTCACAGGCAGTTTTGAAACGATTTTTAGGAGATACCCTTAGGGATGCGCTGTCATCGCAGTTTTTTACAAAATCTTATCTTTACGATTCGGTAGTTCATAATGATTATAGCGGAATTTTTATTGAAAAGCTCAATAATTTTCTAAACCGGTTGTACGATCATACCGGTGATAAAATCTCAGAAAAAAACGCTGAAAAGGCAAAAATGGCTATCATTCAAATGATCTCATCCATCATGTTCATAAGTCTTGTACCCAATTTTTTTAAACGATTTTTAAATGTTGATTTTAAAGAACCGGCCATTCAGAAGGAGTACATGGAGATTTTAATGGAACACTATTGCAATCCATCTACCGCTAAAGAAAACTAAACCGTTAGCCAAAAAACTGCCTGTTCAATAAGGCAGCTTTTTTGTAAATGGTCAAGTTTAAAGGCAACTCCTAACCGATCGGTGGTATGCAATGTGTCCTCCCTTCCAGCTTTAACATATAGACTCATTCCAATCAGGCCGCTGATGGGAGTGAGTCGATCATACTTTGATCTTCTCCATACCATTACCCACCATCGCCACCCAGTATCCCAGCAGCATCCCGTCCATCAAACCCTGGCTGTAAGTCAGTTCTTCCCTGCGGAGAACCTGTTCAAACCAGACCTCATCATACTCTTTTAACAGCTCATTGTCTTCGGGTGACAGTTTGGCCGCAACCTGCTTCAACAGTTCTTCCGGGCGCTCCCCTAACTTTTTGTATTCCGGGTCGGGATCGACGATCTCTTCATCGATCTGGCAGAGCCGGTCGAAGATAAATTTTTGAATGCCGGTGCAGTGATAATCGAGCATGAGAGGGCCTCCTTGCTTTAAATGAAACATCAATTAATTATGGAATATATTTCTTTCTATTCAAAAATAGCATAATTAACAACAACCGTCAAGTTTATATATAAACTTTATAGTTAAAATATAAACTTTTTTGACACATATTAAACCTATAAGTATAATCGTGGTGAGGTGAAAAAATGGCGGTTAAAGAGGATGTTAAGGCAGCAAT
>DNPQ01000509.1 GCA_003501335.1 Bacillota bacterium | reverse complement strand
TTATTGGATCCGGAATTGGATCCTAAAACCAACTGGGCGTTGCGGAATCTTCATTTATTTCCGGTTGAAGTGAATCGGGCTGATTATGAAACTTTATTACGGATACCGGGAGTCGGTTTGAAATCAGCCGAAAGGCTGTTGGCAGCCAGAAAATTCGGCGGTATCCATTTGAATGATCTGGCAAAACTCGGAGTGGTCTTAAAAAGAGCTCGTTATTTCATAACCTGCCAGGGTCAATCTTTGGAGAAACTGGACAATGACACTCTCATTCGCCGGAGTTTACTTCTCAACGATTATCCGTTGCCTCCGCCATCTTCAGGTAATCAGTTATCCTTGTTCAGCGAAATCTAACGGAGTGAAAAATGATTTATTATCAATATGACGGAACGTTTGAAGGATTACTCACTGCCTTTGCCTGTGCATTGAAAGAAAAGGAGCCGGTCGAGAACATCGGAAACGTCGAATTTCAAGCCGATTTGTTTACGGAGATCCGCGAGATAACGACCGATCCGGATTTGGCAGACGTATTCTTTGATTATTTAAAAAAAAAGCTGTCGAAAACCAGCCTTCTTAATATCGGTTATTGTTTTCTATCCGAAGAAACCGGGATTGAAAAAGTACTGCTTCATTATATCCGGTTACTATTGAAGCAAGGTGAAAAGGTCAATGACCTTTTGGTTGATCCGGCAATTTTCAGGATCAGGCACACTTGTGAAAAGGTTGACTATGAAGTCTTGCGGATGCAGGGTTTTATCCGTTTTCGAAAACTACGTAACCAGGTTTATTACGGGCCGATAGCTCCCGATCATAATGTGATTCAATTGCTGGCGCCTCATTTTAAAGCCAGGTTTGCCGATCAACGATGGCTTATTCATGATACCCGGCGTAAGACCGGTATATATTATAACGGCGCCCAAGTTCGTTTCCTTCCTTGGGTGGAAATGTCCGCCGCAGTCCAATCCGTGATGAAACCTTTCCAAGCAGAGCAGGAATCGGTTTTATTGGACAAGGAAGAATTGAAGTATCAGCAAATATGGGATCAATACTTTCAGAAAGTTGCCATTACCGAACGCCGGAATAAAAGACAACAACGGCAAAGAATGCCCGAAAGGTACTGGCGTTATCTGGTAGAGAATGTGGCTGAATATTAATCCAGCAACCCTAAAAAAAATTCGAGTTTTTGATGTTTGAAGTCCGCCATGGGCTCATAATTTTTGAATGTCGTAAATATCTCCCATGATTCCATCAAACGACGCAATTGATCAACACCGGTTGGCTGGCCTAATCGAAGCGCCTCCGCAAAATAAGGAATTAAATGTTGAAAGACCATTTGGGCTATATAGCTTTGAAAAGGCTGTACAACTTTGGAGCGGACTTCCTGATAGTTCCCACTTTGTGTATAATTTTTATCATGGATGGCCGGAATGGCCAAATCATAGAGCACTTTTAACAAGAGATGGGGCATTTGAATCTTTGCAGGATGATATAAAATTGGCAGTTTCTCCATACTGGCCCTGTTCCATACCTGGGTAACCACATCAAGGTTATTACCGTAGCGTTGGCACCGGTTGTCGAAAATCCGTTTGAAGCGCTCTGAAAATTGTTGGTTGCCTGCAGTGGGTCCGGCATATGAAAAAACAAAAATATCCGGTTTTCTGTTCGAAGTCGGCCAATTTTCATTTAAAAATAGAGCGGTAGTAGAGGCTAATACCCCGCCAAGGCTATGTCCGGTTAAATAAATGGCGATTTTTTGATCCATGGTCAGGGCCGTTTGAGCTTCCCTTTCCAAAAAAGTACGCATATCCATCCCGCTTGAAGGATCGGTTAATTTCTTCAGTAGAATGGTTGAAGCAATATTGGCGCCAAAGGAAATGGCAGGGTTATCCCCAATTGGCTCCCCGGGCGGGATGATCCCCTGGAAGGGGACTTGACTCCAGGCTATCAAGGAACCGACCCAGAAATCCTGAAAAATCCATTCGAATAAGTTCAAGGGGTTGGTGCCGCGAATTGCCACATAAAAATCAGTCGGTTTATCCAAATTCTTAACGATGAAAACCATGGAATCAACTTTATCATCTTGGAACGGCCTTTTGGCTCGATAATAAGCAGGGCCCCAAACCGTTATCAAATGACCCAGCCAAGGCAGATAATGTTCCAAACATCGATCCATCCTTTTTTTTGAAAACTCTTGATCACCTCCTTCATAGGCTAAAAAAGCCAAAATCAGAGCTCTTTGCTTAATCATCTCATTCCCATTGTTCAAGTAGAACGCTCCCTGTTATGTTGATTAATTATTGATAATTATGATAATATAGTATCTGTTGGCATCATTATTTATGAAATTGGCACATTGAAAAACGATTTTGGGGAAAAACCCAATCATCCTGGTGAAGGAGTTTTAACATTTGGAAAACATCCTTTCGATCGAACAGATTTTTAAACCCGGCAATTCAATTCAGCTTATTTTTACAGAATGCAAGGGTCAGATTCAATCCTTTACCGCTACTGTGAAAAATTTTATAGAGGAAGGTTTATATATCATAACGGAAGAGGAAACTATTGATAATCTCTTGGATACCGGTGTCGAAATGATCATTCAATACGAGAGTCCCGATGGAATCAAATATCTTTTTAACACCTATAAGATTGCCAAAATTATGAAGAACGCATCCACACTGATTTGTGCGCGGCCCTGGAAAATGAGTTCTTCGTTACAATATCGATATTTAGGGCCACAAGTCGATACGCCCTGGAAGGTTCGTTCAACATCTCTGCGGCGTTATTTCCGGATCAAGATCGATTTGCCCTTTTATTATATACTGGATGATATTATTCATGTTGGAAGGATCATGGACTTATCACTGGGTGGACTTTTTGCCGTTGTCCTACCCGATCCCCGGCTTATACTCCAGCATCAGCTTACTTTTCAGCTTCAACTTCCCAAGACGGAACCCTTTGAATTACTAGGCGAAATTGTTCGGAGTCAAACAATTGAAAATACCAAATTGGGAATCGCGATCAATTTTTTGGATGTCCCTGATGAAAAACGGCAGGCAATTGCCGCTTGTTTACAGGAATTTTAATAAATTCCATTGGCAATTTGGAGGATGAGATGGAGTGTTCAAGATGTCGGATAGTCAATATTGGATAGATGCTTTGGGCTTAATAAAGCACCCTGAAGGAGGGTATTTTCAGGAAAAGTACCGTTGTCCCGAGACGGTTTCTTTGAATACTGGAACGCCGGATCAAAAAAGAAACCTGGCCTCCAGCATTTATTTTTTATTGCCCGGAAATGAGGTTTCGGCTTTCCATCGCTTGCGCTATGATGAAATCTGGTATTATCACGCCGGTTCTCCATTAATAATTTATATGATTGACGATCATGGGAAATTAACCGAACATAAGCTAGGCCTCAATGCGGGTCAAAATGAATGGCCGCAAGTGGTGGTACCGCGGGGAAATATATTCGGGGCTATAGTTTGTCAGCCTGAATCTTATACTTTAATAGGGTGTGTTGTTGCACCGGGTTTTGATTATCAGGATTTTGAATTACTGCCCCGGAAAATGTTATTAGGGCAATATCCACAATATCGTGAATTGATTTTAAAATTAACCCGCGCTGAGAAATAATTTTGAAAATTCGCAATAGAATCCGGGAATCTTCTTCTTGGGTATTTTTCAAATATTGCTTTATTTATCAATTGAAGTCTTTCATTTAGCAATGAAGAAACGGAGTCTGAAATATGGGTAAAAGTTTAGTTTTGGCTGAAAAGCCGTCGGTTGGCCGGGAATTAGCGAAAGCATTAAATTGTAATCAAAAAGGGAATGGTTGTTTTATAGGACCCAAACATATTGTATCGTGGGCGTTGGGTCACTTAGTTACTTTAGCCGACCCTGAGGTTTACAGTGAGAAATATAAAACCTGGAAGATGGAAGATCTGCCGATGTTACCTTCCAAGATGGAACTGGTCGTCATCCGAGAGACCGCCAAACAATTTGGAGTTGTAAAAGGGCTCATGAAGATGCCCGATGTTGATGAGTTGATCATCGCTACGGATGCGGGGCGTGAAGGTGAACTGGTGGCGCGCTGGATTATTGATAAGGTGGGTTTTAGAAAACCCATCAAACGTTTGTGGATCTCGTCCCAAACCGAGCGCGCCATTAAAGAGGGTTTCGCCAATTTGAAACCGGGAAAAGAATATGAGCGGCTTTATGCTGCGGCAGAATGCCGGGCCGAAGCTGATTGGTTGGTCGGGCTCAATGTCACCCGGGCGCTTACCTGTAAATATAATGCCCAACTTTCGGCCGGCCGGGTTCAAACCCCGACACTGGCATTGGTGGTAGAACGGGAAGAAGAGATTAAACGTTTTGTTCCTAAAGACTACTGGACGGTTAATGTATCGACGAGTGGATTTACCTTACAGTGGCAAGATAAGGTGAGCGGTCAAGCTCGCATCTTTGATAAACATAAAGCCGAAGAGATAGTAACCAAAGTTACCGGGCAAAGCGGTACCATGATTGAAGTAAAAAAGGAAGCCAAAAAGGATCCTCCGCCTCTTGCTTATGATCTGACTGAATTGCAAAGAGATGCGAATCGGAAATATGGTTTTTCGGCAAAAATGACTTCTTCAATTATGCAACAACTTTACGAAAATTACAAATTAGTATCTTATCCGCGAACCGATTCCCGTTATATAAGCGAAGATATAGTAGCCACCCTGCCGGAACGTTTAAAAAGTATTGCGACCGGACCGTATACTGAAATGGCGCGTAATATCCTAAAAAACAAAATCACGGTCACTAAAAGATTGGTGGATAATTCCAAAGTAACCGATCATCATGCCATTATTCCAACCGAAGAACCGGTATATTTGTCGAAGCTTAGTCCGGAAGAACAAAAGATTTATGATTTGATTGTGAAACGTTTTATTGCCGTATTATCTCCTCCTTTTGAGTATGAGCAAACCATCGTTAAGTTTGAGATTAAAGGAGAGCTTTTTTCCGCTAAAGGGAAAATCGTAAGATCGAAAGGATGGCAGGTCATCTACGCCGGACTGGGTAATATTGATGATGAAGTGGATGATGACGAGGCCAATCAATCTCTTCCGGCTGTCAATAAGGGTGACAATCTGAAAGCCGGGATGGTAAAACTGATGGCCGGTAAGACTAAGCCACCGGCGAGATATACGGAGGCAACTTTACTTTCCGCGATGGAACATCCGGGCAAAATGATTGAAGACCGGAAACTGCGGGAAGCTATGGAAAATACCAGCGGTCTGGGGACACCGGCCACCCGGGCGGAGATTATTGAAAAACTTTTTAATTCTTTCTATATGGAACGAAACGGCAAAGAGATTTTTCCGACTTCCAAAGGAATTCAACTGATTGGACTCGTTCCGGATGAGCTGAAGTCGGCTGAACTTACAGCCAAGTGGGAACAGCAGTTAACTGAGATCGGTAAGGGAAAGGGTCTGCGAGAAAATTTTATCCAAGGAATTCGTAATTATGCTACAAAGCTGGTGACCAATGTAAGCGGCGGCACTCAAACTTATAAACATGATAATTTGACCCGAGTCAAATGCCCGGAGTGTGGAAAGTTTATGCTGCAAGTTAAAGGTAAACGTGGGGAGATGTATGTTTGTCAGGATCGGGAATGCGGTTATCGTCAGGGGATCTCTCAGACTTCCAATGCAAGATGCCCGAACTGTCATAAAAAAATGGAAATACGAGGCGAAGGGGAAGGTAAAATATTTACTTGTAGTTGCGGCTATCGCGAAAAATTATCGGCCTTTACCAAACGAAGAGAAGGGGAAAAAGGAAGCGTTAATAAACGGGAAGTGCAGCAGTTTATTCAGCATCAAAAAGGGAATGAGCCAATTAATACGGCGCTCGCAGATGCGTTGGCAAAATTAAAAAAGTAAATGGGATTTTTTTGACCCACCTTGAGCATTAAAAGGTAAATAATTTATTAAGTAAGCATAAATAGGAAAGGCTATCTCCATATGGAATCATTGACAGAATTGTTTAGAATTGGATACGGTCCGTCAGCTAGTCATACCATGGGGCCCCGGAAAGCATCCGAGATATTCCTGGCGCAACAACCGAATGCTCATCATTTCCGGGTTATCTTATATGGCAGCTTGGCAGCCACCGGGAAAGGGCATTTAACGGATCAAGCCATTACCGAAGCCTTAAAACCCCATCCGGTCGAGGTGGTTTGGCGGCCTGAAACCGAGTTGCCGCTTCATCCCAACGGTATGGAGTTTGAAGCCTTCGATAAGAATGGCTCCAACCTTGGAGCTTGGAGAGTCTATAGTGTAGGGGGCGGAGCTTTAAAAGTTGAAGGAGCAAGTTTGCTTCAGCATGATCTTTATGATCTCAATTCAATGGAAGAGATATTGGCAAAAGTATCCCAAAAATCAAAACCTTTATGGTGTTATGTGATTGGGCAAGAGGGAGAGGAACTTTGGGATTATCTGAAGAAAGTTTGGCATGTGATGCGGGACAGCGTCAGGCGGGGTTACAATGGAGTAGGCACTTTACCCGGAGAACTAAAGCTACCCCGGAAAAGTTTTTCATTTTTTTTAAAGGCCAGGCAAGATCGGGGTCCATTTCAGCGGACCAATCTGCTCTTTGCCTACTCATTAGCCGTCTCGGAAGAGAATGCCGCCGGAGGTCAGATCGTTACGGCGCCAACTTGCGGATCTTGCGGAGTTCTGCCGGCTATTCTTTATTATTTACAAGAAATGAATCATTTACCGGAAAAGACTATTTTACAAGCTATAGCAACTGCCGGTTTAATCGGAAATCTGGTAAAGACAAACGGTTCGATTTCCGGGGCTGAAGTGGGTTGTCAAGGTGAGATCGGGACTGCTTGTGCAATGGCTGCCGGTGCTGCAGTTCAACTTTTGGGCGGTTCGCCGGCTCAGGTAGAGTATGCTGCTGAAATGGGATTTGAACATCACTTGGGCCTCACTTGTGATCCGGTGGCCGGTTTGGTCCAGATTCCTTGTATTGAAAGAAATGCTTTTGCTTCTACCCGAGCTTTGGATTCAGCCGAATATGCCTTGCTTTCCGATGGACGCCATCGGATCAGTTTTGATGAAGTGGTTAAGACCATGATGCAGACCGGTCATGATTTGAAATTATCTTATCGGGAGACATCCACGGGTGGGTTGGCAGCGATTTACCCAAGAAAAAATAATCCAGGTGAAAATAAATTTTAGCTCTTCTTTTTAGAACAGTTGATCTTCTCTTGTGAACATAGCCTGAATTTAAAAGAAAATAATTGGTAAAATCAATGTTCTCAGTATATAATGGTATTCAACAAAAAGGGGATATTAAACAAAAAATCAATGGAAAGCCCGTCAACAAGTTTTTTCTTCCCGGTCGGCTTTCATGATTGCCAGAAAGGCTTTTAAGAAGGTGAAAGAACTGGCCCATTGGTTGGTAAAAACCGAGCCGGAGAACTACAGTTACTACGATTTGGTACGTTTGGGTCGGGATCGATGGAATGGGGTTCGTAATTTCCGGGCCCTAAAATATTTAAAAGCGATGCTCCCCGGCGACCAAGTTTTTGTTTATCATACTGGCAAAGAGAAGGCCATTGTAGGAGTGGCGGAGGTTTTTTCTATGCCTTATCCGGACCCGGAGACTGGTGATCCTAAATTGGTTGTGGTAGATTTAATTCCCCGTTATCTCTTATCCCGGACCATTTCTTTAAAAGAGATTAAGCAAAACTTCCATTTTAAAGATTGGCAATTGGTGTTAGAGCCCCGACTTTCGGTGATGCCTGTAAAGCCCGAATATTGGAAGCTTGTTTTGGAGCTGGCCGGGGCTGGTTTCTTGAAAAATTCATAGGAGTGTGTCATGAACTGGTTAAATAAGCTGGAACGAAAATTGGGCCGCTTTGCAATTCCCGGATTGATGTATTATATTATTATTTTAAATGCGTTTGTTTATTTTTTTATGTATTTAGACAAAACCGGCACTGTTTATAGTGCTTTAAATCTTGATCCGACCTTGGTGATGCAAGGGCAGATTTGGCGCTTAGTAACCTACATTTTTATCCCACCAACAACATCCTTGCTATTTATCGTATTTGTGTTGCTATTCTACTACATGGTTGGAGTGGGTCTTGAGCAGGAGTGGGGTAGTTTCAAGTTCAACCTTTATTATTTGGTCGGCATGATCGCGACTACGATTGCCGCTTTTCTGACCGGAGGCGGGACAACCGCAGTTTACCTTAATTTATCGTTGTTTTTGGCTTTTGCTTATTTGTTTCCTGATTATGAGATCTTACTTTTTTTTATTATCCCACTCAAAGTGAAGTATTTAGCTTGGCTTAACTGGGCTTTTATTGGTTACACAGTTTTAACTCAACCCCTGGCCGATAAAATCGTAGCCATAGTATCACTAACCAATTATTTACTTTTTTTCGGGCCGGACATTATCCGCCATACCCGTACGCGCCGCCAGGCATATGATAATCGCAAACGCTTTGCTAATGCCGCCGATAATTACGTTGCTCCCGTCCATGTATGTGAATATTGCGGCATGACGGAGAAAACTGATTCCAGCATGGAATTTCACCATTGTCCTGATTGTGATCCCGAATATGAATATTGCAGTAAACACATTAAGATTCATCAACATGTAAAAAGGGTGGCAGATAAATGATTAGTACCAGTGGTCTAACTTTGCGTTTTGGAGGCAGAGTTTTATTTGAAAATGTGAATATCAAATTCTCGGCTGGAAATTGTTACGGTTTGATCGGAGCCAACGGTTCGGGAAAATCGACTTATTTAAAAATTTTGGCTGGCGAGATCGAACCAAGTAATGGAGAAGTTAATATTACAAAGGGTGAACGATTGGCAGTTTTGAACCAAGACCATTTTCGATTTGATCAATTTCCTGTCCTCCAAACAGTGATCATGGGCCATCGACGGCTTTATGCCATTATGGAGGAGAAAGAAGCCTTATACTCAAAATCAGATTTTTCTGATGCTGATGGTCTAAAAATAGCCGAGCTGGAAGCGGAATTTGTAGAACTTAACGGTTGGGATGCCGAGTCTGATGCTGCTAAACTCTTAAACGGTCTAGGTATTGATGTTAATCTACACAATAAAAAAATGCATGAATTGAACGACAACGAAAAGGTACGAGTACTCTTAGCGCAGGCGTTGTTCGGTAATC
>DNPQ01000201.1 GCA_003501335.1 Bacillota bacterium | reverse complement strand
CTGCTGGAGGGAGAAAACAACAAAATATTATTGTCATTGGCATATTGTTGTACAGCGGCCAGTTCATCGGAGCCGACCGGACCAATTACCAAGTTTACACCTTGCGCTTTAAGAGCCTGTAATTTTTGTAAAGCCGTTTTGGGGTCACTTTGGGTATCCTTCTCCACAATGCGAATTGGCGCCGTCTGGGCATAATAGTTTTTAAAAGTTTGCCCAATGTCTTTTTGCGCCTGCTTAATCGCCTGCAGGGCCGGTTTTCCCCGGTAACTCATATTTCCGGTAAGCGGCAACAGCGTACCAACCACTATTCCTTTTGCCGCAACTTCCGGATTGAATTCGCGATAAAACAACACCCGCGTCGGATAAGGCAGTCCGGTTCCGGAACGGAACGGGTAGCCTGCCGTCATTGCCCAGCGATAACTGCTGCCGCTTTGGGCAACTTTATAAAATCCGATACTGCCGTCTTCAATATCGCCAAATTCATTTAAGGTTAAGCGGACATTATTACTAAACATATATTTTGCCATGGCAACAATCGCCGCTTTTAAACCGTCTCCTTCAGGCTGCTGACCGGTTATTTTGGATAAAGTCATCGCCGCCAGCATAAATGAATCATATGTATTGTATACGGTAGAGTCCGGCGTTGGCTGACCGCCGGCAATTAGCTTATTGATCAGGTGTTGCTCTAAATACGAAAAAGGGCTGACCGGCATCGAAAAAGCTTGGCGATCCTCGACAGAAGTGGTAAACTGTGTTTTCAAACAGAAAGCGGCAACCATTTCGTCGTTAATAAATATTTTTCTTTTCGCTATGCTGTCGGAGCCGAACCAACGCACGCTAGTAAGCAATTCATCGGCCGCAGCGGCTTTCATAATACTGACGGATTCATCGTAACCAACCAGCATTACGCCGATATGTTTTGGTTCAACAGCCGCTTGAACTTTTAGAATTGAATCATGTAAGTTCCTAACTACCGCAGTAAAGTCAGTATTGACCGGTTCATAGGCAATAGCGTCTGCTAATTTAATCTGCATATTATCTAATTTGCTCAATAATGCGTTAGCCATATCGTTACCGTATAAATCATCGGAATGAACAATAATAAGACGTGTAATTTTCTGATTCTGCAGAAAGGCAGCCATTGCCTCGGCCTGCTTAAAATTATTAAGTGACAGTCGCAGAATATTGTCGTTTTGACAAAGCGATGTCGCCGTACTAATTGGCGAAATTATTATCATGCCGTGCGAATCGGCAAATTCTTTGATTGCCATAATTTCATTGCTCATGTACGGACCGATGACAATGCGAATTCCCTGTTTATATAAGGCTTGCAGCTTAGCCAATGCGATATCGCCGTTAGAGCATGTATCTTCGGCGACAAGTTCGATTGTTTTCCCCGGATAAGTATTCTGAAAATCGGTTCTGGCTATATTTAAAGTCGCCAGAGAACCGTTGCCGAGAGAAGCGCCGATGCCCGTCATGGGCAGCAGGACACCTATTTTTATTTTTGCCGGAGCGGCCTTGGTTTCGCCAAAACAGACACTGCAAAAAGGAAAAAGACAGATCGTTGCTGCAATCAGTAATCTTAAAACGATGTTTTTCATCAAAATATCCCCCTAAATAAATTGTTCCCAGGTTTCAGAGCTCAGACTGACCTAATGGTAGCGGCTTCTTGTTGCTTCCATGCTGCATCGTCTCCCAAGCTTTTTCCGCATTTATAAAAGGCATTCTGGGCAATTTCTTCTTTTACGGTAACACTCCGAATGCGGCTCACCATCTTTCATTAAAAAAAATTCCCTCTACAAAAATTGTACAGTGAATTTTTCCCACTTCATACTACCCACCGGGTAGTATTCAAAAATTTATTACTCGTCGCTTCATACTTTTTGCCAGTTTTAACAAGTACCATCCCATTTTCAAAAAATAGCTTTTACCTCGTCGCGCTGCACAGATGGGTAGATTTTTAAGCCCACCGATATTTTTAAGTATAGATTTGTTCCACGAAGCGTTTCGTAAAGGACCTCTTTGTTCATTAAATGAAGAATTATATGATATAGCAGGAAACCTTCGGTTTTTGCAGAATGGAACAGACTATATTGATATTGTTAGTTGGATTTTTGCGTACCTGATTTGATGTTCAAGTGGAGGCGGTATACGGAAGTAAATTGAAAGCAGAGGGAGTAAATGATTATGCATCATAAGAATCGGAAGATCTATAATTTGCTTTATGTTTTAGTGATTTTAGTACTCGCAGGCAGTTCGTTTATGCCGCTTTATGCCCAAACCGATCAGCAGTCCCCGGCGCTTTATCAAGCCATTGATAAAAACGATATTGACAAGGCCAAGGCCGCTATCGACATGGGTGACGATGTGAATGCTATTTATGACCAGGATACTCTGCTGTGCTGGGCTATCAGAGAAAACTGTTCGGAAATCGCGAAACTGATCATAGAGTCGCCCAAGGTAGCCATAGACAAGCGAGGGGCCTTTCTTGACCCAATTAGTCAAGATGTGTGGGAGCGCACGCCATTGATCCTGGCAGCGCATATGGGTCAAACGGAAATGGTTGATCTTTTGCTTACCCATGGCGCGGATATCAACGCCAGGGACCGGATTAACAATTCACCTCTGTCACGAGGCGATACGGCATTAATTCGAGCTGCGCGAAGAGATCATCTGGATACGGTCAAAGTGCTTTTCACCCATCCCAAAAAACCCAATGTACATCTCCAGGACAAAGATG
>DNPQ01000010.1 GCA_003501335.1 Bacillota bacterium | reverse complement strand
TGGGCTATATTTTGCATCCAGGTGCCAATCAACGAAATGGCTTGGCCTGACCAGAAAAGCCGGAAGTTGCGGTGCTTTAGAGCAGCGAAAGTTTGCTGCAAGGTGGGTTTCTTGTTGGAAGAATGATTCATTCCTTTACCTCGTCCAGTCACAAAGATAGTATTAGCTTATCGCAAAATCAAGGTTTGCGTCAAGTGTGACTTAGGATGTTATAGGAAGACTTGGAGTTTAGAACCAAAGGAAGAATAATAAAAGCGCCAATGGGGATTGTTGCTACATGAACCGTTTATTTTATGTCGTTTCCGGCTTTTATTGTTAAGTGAAAAAAACAAGGCGAATTATAATGCTTGCTCTCCTGAATCTCCGGTTCGGATGCGGATGACTTCATCAATGGTGGAAATGAAAATTTTACCGTCGCCGGCGGCTCCGGTTTGGCAGACTTTACAGATGATATCGGCTACTTTTTGAACCTCCGGATCCTTGACGACCAGCATGATAATTTTTTTCGGCAATAAATCGATCCGATAGTCGCCGACCCTCCATTGTAAGGTAATTCCGCCTTGGGCGCCGCGGCCTTTCACTTCATAAACCGTCATACTGCCAAAGCCCTGTTCTTCCAGAGCCGTCCGTAAATCAAACAGTTTTTCTTCACGAATAACCGCTTCAATTTTTTTCATCAAGAAAGACCTCCCGGCAATGAAATGGTTCCAAACAAGCTACAACGAGGAGTTTATCCCATGATACCACGGATATTTATGAAAAAGCAATCATTTCTATGAATGAAGGATCATCGGACGGTGGCGGATTGGATTTCTTGGGGGACGAAATTCCGGACCAGGTCTTCCAAAGATTCGCGCCGGCGGATTAACCGGGGGGTCCCATCCATCCCTATTAATACTTCGGCCGGTCTTAAACGGTTGTTATAATTGGAGGCCATGGACATACCGTAGGCTCCGGCATCCATGATCCCAAGGATATCTCCAACCCCGATAGCGGGCAATTCTCGGCCGTCTGTAAGGATGTCGCCGCTTTCACAGATATTGCCGACAACAGTCACGATCTCCGTCTTTTTTTCATTCGGGGAATATTGGCGGCCGTACACTTCAATATCATGCTCGGCGCCATAAAGGACGGCTCGCGCAAAGACGTTAAATCCCAAATCAGTTCCGATATAGGTTTTCCCATAACCTTCCTTTTTGGCATGGACCCTGCCCAACAGAACTCCGCATTCAGCCACGACATAACGGCCGGGTTCGATTTTAAACTGGATATCCCGGTGGTGAACTGCTTTCCATTGGGATAGTATGTCCGCTAAATGAATTCCCAGTTTCAGCAGATCCAATCGCAGTTGACCTTGACTTTTTTGATAGGGAACCCCCATCCCGCCCCCAAAATCGATAAATTCCAAGTCTTCAAAATCATTTGCCAGGGTCAGCAGTTTTTGGACGCCTTCCAAAAAAACTTGATCGTCCAGAAATAAGGAACCCAGATGTTGATTGAGGCCGCATACTTTTAAATGATATTTCTCGATGCACTGCTTAACTTCCGGCAAATGATCGGTGGTGATTCCAAACTTGGTATTTTTTCCGGCTGTGACCACTTTTTGATGGTGACCCACGCCGATACCCGGATTGAAGCGCAACGCTACTTTGCCACCCGGGTTGATCTTTCCAAACTGCTGAAGTTGAGATAGGGAATCGACACTGACTGCTACTTGATGATCAATGGCATAGCGCATCTCGGTATCGGAAACATTATTGCCGATATAGAAGATTTCGGAAGGCTGAAATCCGGCCGCGCAGAGCACAAAAATTTCCCCCGGAGACATGGCGTCGGCAGTGAGGCCTTCCTCACGGATGATTTTCAATAGCTCAACATTGGAATTGGCTTTGCAAGAGTAATCCGCCTGAAAATTAAAGCCGGACTTGGGGAGGAGCTGAGCCATCTCCCGGCAACGCGTTCTAAGAACGGATTCGTTGTATACATATAAGGGACTATCATATTTCGCAAGCAATTCCTGAGGGGTCGTTACCCCGTAAAAGTTGTTGGGACGTGAATCATTATTCATGAATGGTACCCTCCTCGCCGTTACGGCTGGATAAAGAAATTAACTGAATTTCATTAGTCAAGGAATCTTTAATCAAGCGGACCAAATTTTGATTCCGGGAATAAAGGCAGGTCGTGTCTTTGTGAAGGGAAAGTTCACCGGTTAATACATAAGAAGAGTCGGCAATCAGTCTGATTTCACCTGGCGTTTTTTCGTGATAGTAAATGATGGCGCCGGATAATTGATAGGAAGGGCTAGTAATCAGGACGGCTTTGAGGCCTTTATTAATGACTTTGATGATTTCATCTTCAACCAGTGTAAGTTCGGCTTGGGAGCAAGATAAATAAATTCTTTCCGTAGCATTGGCAATCATATTTTTCATTTTGGAAAGAATTTGAGCCGAACCGCTGATGGTAATATAGGGTTCAGTGGGCTCGTCCTTGAGTGGAACATTTTCCGCAATCAATGCTAAGGTGTCCTCCATCTGACGGCGTATATTCTGCACCAGCTCAGCCACAGGCACCGCCATATACTTAATGGTGGCAGCGTCTATTCGATAGGCGCCGCCTTTCTCAGTTAGCCCGGCTAGGGCAAGGTAAACATTGGAGCGGGAAATACCGGTGAGTTTGGCCGCTTCATAGCCAGTGATGGCGCCCTCTTTACAAAGTGTGAGATAAAGGAGGGATTCGTGTCGGGTAAGCCCAACTTTGATTAAAGCTTCAATAAGCTCCATGACTTTTCCTTAGTGGTTTTATTTAGAACCACTATAGCATTGTAAAGAAAACCTGTCAAGATTCTCAATGGAATAATTTTAATAAAAAAAGCGACACCTTTTTTCGGCATCGCTTTTAATTCAGCTCAAGTCTTTAAAGCTATAATGCAGGTTCGCCGCTTTCTTCGGTGCGGACTCTGATAACTTCATCAATCGTGGAGACAAAAATTTTTCCGTCGCCGGCGGCCCCGGTTTTACTAACCTTACAGATGACATCGACTACTTTTGGATAATCCTGATCTTTAACCACCAGCATAATCATTTTTTTCGGCAGTAAATCGATGCGGTAATCGCCAACCCGCCATTGTAATGAAATTCCGCCCTGAGCGCCGCGGCCTTTGACGTCAAAAACCGTCATTCCGATAAACCCGGCTTCTTCTAAGGCGACACGAACTTCCTGCAGTTTTTCTTCCCGAATGATAGCTTCTATTTTTTTCATATTGTCACCTCATTTTAATAATAGGCTTCTTCGCCGTGCTGTGAAATATCCAAGCCTACTTGTTCTTCGGCTTCGGTTACGGCAAGACCCCATATTTTATCCACCAGTTTCGCCAATATAAATGTAAAGAGCATACTAAAGGCTATGACAACGGCAACGGTTAATACCTGGATACCAAGAGGCCCCCAGTTTCCGTAAATGAGGCCGTTGGCGCCTGCCGGATTAATGCTTTTACTGGCAAAAATCCCAGTGGCGATGGCGCCCCAGGCGCCTCCCATTCCGTGGCAGGCCCATACATCAAGAGATTCATCCAGCTTCCATTGATTACGCAAACGGATACAGGCAGTCGAAATGAAAGCGGCAACCGCTCCGATAATAATAGCTGATGCCGGTGATACGAATCCGGATGCCGGGGTAATTGCAACCAACCCCACGACGGCTCCGGTAGCCATACCGAGGGCGCTGGGTCTGCGGTCAACCCAGTTGATGGCCATCCAGGTCAGAGCCGCAGCGGCTGCTGCAGTATTTGTAGTGATAAAAGCATTGACTGCCAAACTATTGGCGCCAAGTGCGCTGCCGGCATTAAACCCGAACCAGCCGAACCAAAGTAAGGCCGCGCCAATGATGGTGAAAGGAATGTTATTGGGTTCCATATTGACGATGGTATAACCTTTTCGTCTTTTAATAACGGTTGCAAACATCAGCGCTGAGAAGCCGGCGGTAATATGGACTACCGTTCCACCGGCGAAATCAAGCGCCCCTAAGTTTCTAAGCCATCCCCCGACACCCCATACCCAATGGGCAACCGGGTCGTAAACCAAGGTCGACCATAAAAAAGAAAAGATCAAAAAGCTGCTAAATTTGATTCTCTCAACAAAGGCGCCGGTGATAAGAGCGGGTGTGATAATCGCGAACATCATTTGGAATGTCATAAAGGCCATGTGCGGAATATTGGGTGCATAGTCGGAATTAATTCCGGTGACACCGTTCAGGCCCAGCCAACTAAGATTGCCGATAATTCCTTTTACGTTGGGACCAAAAGCCAGACTGTACCCGAATAATACCCATTGGATGCTAATTAATGCCAGCATTGCAAAGCTGAACATAATGGTAGATAACAAATTTTTCTTACGAACCATACCGCCATAAAAAAATCCTAAAGCCGGGGTCATTAGCATCACTAATGCGGATGAAACCAAGACCCATGCTGTATCGCCAGTATTCATCAAAAATCCCCCTAGTTAATTTAATGTAAATTATGTTTTAGATTATAGCATAAACATAACACGCTATCAACAATCACATTGATATTGAAATAATATGTTCAAATTAAATAATAATTGCTAACATTGATTTCACATTAGCGGATAACTACTAATACAGTGCATTTATGTAAGGAGATTGAATAGAAACAAAAAGCAGATATTTAGGAAGAGTTCCGGACTAGGAACTCTTTGGGAAGGCCGGTATTTTCTTATGTAAAGACAATTCACGAAATGTTTAATTAAGGATTCGATGGGCTGGTTTTAAGGCGGGTTAATGGGTGCGGGTATCGAGGTATTTTTGGTGCAAAGCAAAAGGAATTATCCCCATATTGCGATAGCCATAATGGGGACGTTTGTAATTATAGAAATGCAACCATTCTGCAAAATCGTTCTGCAACTTTTCAAGTGAAGAATAAGTTTTTGTTTGCAGGACCTTTTGAAAGAATTCCGTGAAGACAATCTGGTGAAAACGCTCTATAAAACCATTGTTGCGGGTATTGTGAATGATTGATGTTTGGTGTTGGATTTCATTTAACAGCAGATATAGCTCGTAATGATGTTTTCCGGTACCGCAATATTGACGTCCTCTATGGGTGTTGATAGTTTCGATTCGCAGGTGATGGTCGTTATAAAAAGGCAATACTTCATTATGGAGCAGGGCTACAGCGCAATCCGGGAGCCGGCTCGGATGTATAAAGCCGAAAGCAAAACTATTGTAAGTATCGATCGCGGATTGTAAGTATACTTTGCCGATTCCACTCAAGGATCCAACCATAATGGTGTCTTGCGCCAATAATTGACCCGGACAATTGCTGGGATGATTTCGTTCCCGAAAACAGGGATTAAATTTTTCGATTTTTAGGATTTGCTCCTGGCTGGGTTGAATTTCTCCAGCCAATGATTTTTCCTCAAGCTTCCACAGTCGTTCGTTTTTATTACCCATGCCGTTTTGAATCAATAATTTTTGAATGGTGGGAGAACTAATGGCGAGCCCCTGAGTTTTCAATTCATTACTAAGGCGTACACAACCCCAGCCGGGGTGCTCAATACTTAATGATAAAATTTTATCTCCCATCCAAGCCGGAGTTTTGCGCGGATGACTTTTAATATGGGGTAAATCTCTAAATCCTTCGATGCCGGAAATTTGGAAACGTTGTTTGAGTTCAAGTAAAATTTCATTGCTGATTTCATTTTGACGATAGGCAACGCCGGCGTTATTAAGTAATTGATTTAATTCGGGAATGCTCATCCGTTGATGTAAATCATTTTCTGATTGAGACATAATGGAATACCTCCCCCTCGGGAATTCGAAACGCGTAACGATAATGTATCTCGCGGCCGGGAACCTTATCAGAAAAGGCTGGGATCTATATATTGAAGGCATAAATTGTCCAAGACAAAATCCGGCCATATATATTACATTACATATTATAACATTAACACACGTATGACATAAGTCAAGCAATTTTAGGTTAAATTTGTAATTTATATATATTAATTAACACTAACATTACAATATTAAGCGGATTGCTTTTTGAGCTTTCAAAAATATTATAGGAAAATCAAAAATTATCCATTTAAGTATTAAATTTTTTTTTCTATACTGTAAACATAGGATTAAAGTGAAAAGTGGATTGTGTATAAACACAGCTTTGCAAATCATAAGGGGGTGGTGCTTGCAACTTTTTTGTATTGTTATAACGATATATAAATTCAAGGGAGGTTTTTGGAGTGAAAAGAAGTTCAATTGTTTTTGCATTAGTTATTGTCTGTTTGGTTTTGGTAATGGCTGTCAGCGTAAACGGCGCAGCTAAAAAAATTGTGGTAGGTTTCTCCCAGATTGGCGCTGAAAGCGCATGGCGTACAGCCGATACCGAATCCATTATTTCCGAAGCCAAAAAATATCCGAATATTGTATTGAAGTTCTCCGATGCCCAACAAAAACCGGAGAATCAAATTAAAGCGATGCGTTCCTTTATTGCCCAGAAAGTTGATGTAATCGGATTTACCCCGGTTGTTGAAACTGGATATGAACCCGTATTAAGAGAAGCCAAAAGGGCACATATTCCTGTCATTATTATCGACCGTATGGTTGATGTAAAAGATAACTCCCTCTGGGTAACTCATATGGGTTCCGATATGGTTGAAGAAGGACGTAAAGTTGTCAGATTTATGGTTGAAAAAGGCTGGAAAGGCAATGTTGCCGAGATGGTTGGCACAGTTGGTTCCTCTGCGGCAATTGGTCGTCATCAAGGCTTTAATGAAATGTTGAAAGATCATCCTGAATTTAAAGTTATTTTATCTGAAAGCGGCAACTTTACCCGTTCTGAAGGCAAACAATGTATGGAAGCTTTCTTAAAGGCTCAAGGCAAGAACATTAATATTTTGTTCGCTCATAATGATGATATGGCTATCGGTGCTATCCAAGCTATTGAAGAATATGGTTTAAAACCGGGTGTGGATATCAAAATCATCTCCATCGACGCTACCCATGATGGATTCCAAGCTATGATTGAAGGCAAACTGAACTGCGTCGTAGAATGCAACCCCTTACTTGGGCCCCAATTCTATGAAGCGGTTCAAAACTTAATGGCCGGCAAAAAACTTCCGAAAGAAACCGTTACCAAAGAAGGCGTATTCCCGATGGAAGTCGCCAAAGATGTTATGCCAACTCGTAAATACTAATCATTTAAAAATGTAATTGTTTGAATTATAAAATGAAGGCGGAGGCTTTCTGGGGATGGCCCGGAAAGCCTCTCAAATTATGGTTTTGTCTTTATGCTTAAACTTAAGAGGTGGAAAAAAGATGACGGCATCACCTAAAAGTAAAGAAATGAATAATACGGGCCAGAACGCGCCATTGCTTCAGATGAAAAATGTCAGTGTAGTGTTTCCCGGTGTGAAAGCTTTGTCCAATATTGATTTTGAAGTAAAACGCGGTGAAGTTCATGGCTTGATGGGTCAAAACGGGGCGGGGAAATCAACTCTGATTAAGGCCTTAACAGGTGTTAATCGGATGGAGACGGGTAAAATAATTTTTGAGGGCTTAGAAATCAATCCCCATTCGCCAAAAGAAGCCCAGCAAATGGGAATTAGTACTGTTTATCAAGAAGTTAATTTAATCCCTTATCTTTCGGTTGCGGAAAACATTGGCTTAGGACGCCAACCGATGCGGTTTGGCCAAGTCAATTGGAAAGAATTGAATAAACGCGCTGAAACAGCGCTTGCTCGTTTACGATTAAAGCTGGATGTAACCCAACAATTATCTTCATATTCAATTGCAATTCAACAAATGGTGGCAATTGCTCGTGCTGTTGACATTTCGGCTCGGTTATTGATTTTGGATGAACCGACCTCAAGTTTAGACGAAAAAGAAGTTGAACAGTTGTTTATGGTGATTCGAAAACTCAAGGATGATGGTTTGGG
>DNPQ01000574.1 GCA_003501335.1 Bacillota bacterium | reverse complement strand
GGAGACCGCACGTTCCTGTGGGACTTTCCGGAATTTCTGCCCCTTCCAAAACGGGCTAATCGCTTCCATATCGGTCCCATCTCCTTCGAGGGCTGGCCGTATGATTCGGTTGATTTAAATCCGCTTTTAAAGTCGGACTATCCACTGGCAGTGGTCTCATTTGGGACTTGTGTAACCAATTCGGCCACAGTTGCCAGGATCACCCGGTTACTATTGGAATTAGGCTACAAAGTTCTGATCGCTGCCGGGGGACAAGCTGAAATGGCAGCTATAAAATTACCTGACTCCAGTGTTTATGTTGTTAAATTTGCGCCACTTCATAAAATTTTTCCCTATACATCTTTACTGGTTACCCATGGAGGTCAAATGACTGTCTTTGAGGCTCTCCAAAACAAAGTCCCGGTACTTGTAATCCCGCTCCAGCCGGAACAAGCTCATAATGGCGTATGTTTGGAAAGAATCGGCTGCGGCGCCCGTCTCATTCCTTCCACTCATTTTACCGGTTTCCCTGAGGATTATATCCGGGCTTTTAACCAGATAAACGATGAAAAAATCACGGCTACAATCAAGGAACTCGTTATGGACAGCCATACAAAAAATAATTTGACAAAGATCCATCAAGTGCTTGAACATTACCATGGCGCTGAAACATTAGCCAACTTTCTTTCAGGAGCAATCAATCGATGAAACTGGGTATCATTCTGGTTCATGGGTACAGCGGTTCAAGTCAAAATTTGCAACCACTTGCCGATATACTTATTCAAAAATTCGGCGCCGACTCGGTCAATAATCTTTCACTTCCCGGCCATCAAGAAGAAAAAATCCCCGGATTTGATGAAGACCGATTTGCTAAGGCCATTCATGATTCATTCGCCGCCTATCAAAATGAAGGCCGCACGATCATCATCATTGGGCATTCAACGGGGGGAAGTTTAGCCCTGTCCACCCTGAAAAAGTTCTCCGTTATCCCAGAACTTTTAATCCTGCTTGCTGTTCCCCAAAAAATCGACCGGAGCTATTTTGAAAGATGGAAGTCCCATCGAAGCGGGAAAGCCGCCCTCTCCATGGTGGATGTGGCTCTGATGGTAAAATTCATTAACAAAGCAGGCCAAATCCGTTTAGATGAAAAATTTCCGGTACTGATTCTTCAGGGTGAAAACGATCAATTGGTCTTGCAGAATGAAGCTTCTTCATGGCTCGGCAATTTTCAAATGATGCCCCGAATGGTTATTATTCCTCAGGTTGACCATGATATTTTTCACAGCGTCAATCGTCAGACAGCCCTCGACATTATTCAAAGGGCTATTACGGATATAGTAATCAATGCTGATAAGGATCCAAAAGCGCTGGATTCCATCATTACAGTTGAACCCGATTTAAAAAATTTCTTTCAAAAGGTCCCGTTCAGCCAGGCCCATATTTTGCTTTCGCCCAGTGGCCAAAGGGTAATGGGAAGTCAGCCCGAATCCTCGCAAATCGTGAATCACGATCCCATCATTGCCAACATTGAAATTACCACCTATTGTAATCTAAACTGCCAATTTTGCGCCCGTTCCCTATTGAATAAGCACAATCAACACATGTCATTCGGATTGTTCCGTAATATTCTGGCCCTATTACCGAATACCTATAAGATTGTGCTCGTTGGTTTGGGAGAGCCCCTGCTCCACCCGGAGATTAGTGAATTTATTCAGTACGCAAAGTCAACCGGCAAAAAAGTTGGCATGGTCACCAATGCAATGCTACTGAGTGCGGACATCTCGTATCGACTTCTAACGGCTGGACTCGATTCGATCGTCTTCAGCATTGACGGTTATGATGCCGCAGTTTCATCCCGGGTCCGCCAAGGGACCGACTTTCAAAAGATCATCACCAACATTAAAGAATTTATAAAAATTGCCAAGTCAATGCCCAAACCTTTCTTGCGTCCTGTTTCAAAAGCAGTTTTTTCCGCAGTCTCAATCGATACGGTTTCTCATTTAAAAGATTTGGTTGACACGGTATCGGATTTAGGGGTTAATGTATTAATGTTATCCGATATCAATTTTAAAACCAATTTGGAACATACCTTGTGGCAAAATGTCGATGAAAATATCGAAGCAATGGTGCGAAAAGGGATTACTTATGCATTCTCAAAAAATCTACCGGTATTGTCTGTGCATGGTCTGGAGGAATTTGGTCTCGAAAAACGCTATCATGATTTTTTGATGATTCCACCAGGACAGCTTTACCAACGTTCCGCCACTCATCGATGGTGCTTTTCACCATGGCAGACCCTTCCCGTCGATGTTGAAGGAAAAATCACTTTATGCGATTGCCAACCCGATTTCGTGGTCGGTCATCTTTTAAAAGATTCTTTCTCCGAAATTTGGAATGGCGCACCCATGCAAGAATATCGCCAAGCAATGTACAGCAAGAATCCTCCCGAGGCCTGTAAAATATGCCCGCGCTTTTAACCAGCAGATTACAAGATTGAAAGGAGAATCGGCTTTCAACTTAATGGGCGTAAAGGCTTAATTTTGTTTCATGGCTTGGTCTTGTTTACCCATCGTTCTCGACACGACCGCTTAGCTTACCCATCGAAATTGACAGGGTCCTTGCTTTTGAGCCTTTAAAAGAATGATTGGAAGTTCCATTCCAGGAAATTGGGCCTGCATCATCCGTCCTTGATGTTCCATCCACCGATAATGGTACTTCATCCGAGAACTTTGGCGCTACATCATACCCATTTGGTACTTCATCCGAGAACTTCGGTGTTACATCATACTAATTTGATTCTTCATCCGAGAACTTCGGTGTTACATCATACTAATTTGATT
>DNPQ01000090.1:3489-5745 GCA_003501335.1 Bacillota bacterium | reverse complement strand
CTTTTAATTTTCTGACCTTGTTCCATCGGGACGTTAGATGTATTACTAACTTTTGATTTATATTGTAATGGTTTTATGGTTACCTTCCCGGTTTCTAACTCCACAATGGCCATGGTTTGTTTGTTAAACAGATAAAATTTCCCATCAAAATAATAATAAGCGTCCTGACTGGTTTCAAAATGATAATTTACTATCTTCGGGTCAATATAGACAACCTTTCGGGTATCCCTTTGCAAGTCAATAATGGTAATTTGTCCACTGAATTCATCATCAGAACTCTTGTCACTTTTTTGATATTGACGGGTCACGAGCCATTTGCCATCTGAAGTTAACGTATCTGCTCCATATTCCGGGGAAAGCGACTGGACGTTTCCCGTATCAAAATCAACAATCCCTTTATTCTTATCATCCACCATAAAAAGAGCTTTACCGTCAACAATTTGCTGGCAACCTGCCTTAAGATTAATCTTTTTCAATTCTTGATCATGTGCTAGTGACCAAATGGCTAAGTCCTCATCGAAGGATAAGTATGCATTAGAAACATTATCTACAAAGAAAGTATCCTGTACCGTATCTGCTTTAATTTTTATTTTCTTTTCAAGTTTTAAAGGATTTCTTTCAAATAGCCAGATTTGATTTGAAGACACGCCATTTACAGAACCGCCGAAAAGAATTGCAAAATAATTTTGATTCGGACTGGCTCTTACAAATATTTCACTGGAATCCCCCGCAGTAATCCCCAAATCAACCGAGAAATCACCGTTTTTCAGATTGACAAAAAACGCTCTGCCTTCTTGCACCCCGCAACGAAGTATAATATCGTCTCCGGCTAATCCTATTACATCATCAACCCTTTGGCTATTTGGAACCTTCACTGAAATCTTTTCAATCATCCCCGTATTTAAATTGATCTTTTCGATGTAACCATTATCACTGGTTTCAGACTCAATATGAAAATACTTCGGCACGATGAAAAATGGATCACCTTCGGCTTTTATAGCACAAAGTTGACTCATCCATAACAAAAATAGGCTGCACAATAATAATTTAAGTAACTTATGAAGAGGCATTTAATTCAACTCTTTCCACCCAACATTTAAAAATGATATGGATTCATTGCTCAATCATTTTAACTTCTTCTTTTTTAGGATTTATAGAATACCACCATAGTGCCCGGGTGTCTTTTCCGCTCCGGGCGGCAAAAATATAATTCCCATCATCGCCTTTGCCCGAATAACTTAAATAAACTCCGCCATCTTTAGTATTAAGGATTAGGCGTTCTTTTTCATTAACAAATCCTTCTTTTCTTTTAAATATCTCATAACACTTTTCAATATCCTTATCTTCTTCTGAAAATGAAGCCGAAGAATCCTTAATGGGTGCTTTTCTATTCAAAGGTTTATTAACATCACTTAATCCTCCAGCGGCACTATATATATCACCATTTGTACTATCCACATAAAACTCCTGTGCAGGTGCCCAACCAAAAACTGCATCAATGCAATAAAACTTTTTTCCCTTCCAAAATTTATCTTCTTCCGGAAAACTATTAACCGTCACGCCTTTAGGATCAGCGCAAAAATCTTCAACGATTTTAACTGCTTGCTCTCTGGAAATAAATTTATCATTATTCCTATTTTCTATAGGAGACAAATTACGCTCCAGCTTCTTGCTATCTTTGAATTTCCCATTTTCATGGGAATTTGCCACACCATTTGCAGTTACTTTATTTTTGGGAAAAACATTAAAATGGCATCCACTCATCGCCAAAGAACAAGTAATAATCAAAATTGCTATAGAGACTTTTGCATGAGTCATTATTTAATTCTCCTAAATACTATCTTTCCCGAACTTTAAAGCTATTTATAATCCAATTCTCCTTTATCCGACACCGTTCTAATAATCTTGTTTTGTTTTCGATCACAAAAAACCTCAATATATCCTTTGCCATCAACAATCTTATAATCCCAATAGCCGTTTTGTGATGCGATTTCTTTTAATAACTGGGTTGAATCAATTGAGCAAGCATTATTCGGCTGAACATAAAAAACAGGATAAACCTTATGCAAAATTTCTACCTTTGTAATTTTAAAACCATAACTTTCAAAGACTTTCTTCGTAGGATGTTCCCAATTCCTTATATCGGTTATAACCGTTCTGTCATCCGCATTTACCGTTTGATTATCGAAAGCCACCTTAACCGGGCGGGTTTTATCTTGATTGGTTCCATCCCCAAGCTGTCCCTTATCATTTAAG
>DNPQ01000090.1:0-3218 GCA_003501335.1 Bacillota bacterium | reverse complement strand
CTTATCATTTAAGCCCCATGCCCAAACTGTACCATCGTTACTTAAAGCAATTGAATGATATTCACCACATGACACTTCTTTTATATTTGCTAAATCTTTCACTCGAACAACCGAACTATTACTTTTCGTTTTTTGTCCATTCCCCAGTTGCCCACAGGTACTTAGTCCCCATCCCCATACTGATCCATCTTGTTTAGCGGCCAACCCATGTTCATAACCTCTCCCTATACTTATTACCTCATCTATTTTGATTTTTGTCGGTGAACCTTCATTTTCTTCCCATTCCCATACTGTCCCATCTTTTTTTAAGGCTAAAAAATATCCTAAAAATCCACAAACCTCAGTTACATTTTTCATATTCCTGTCATCTATATCTTGAATCATAAAAGGTTTACCATAAGTTTTTATTCCCGGGGCATCCGGATCTCTTGTCGTTTTGTCCCAACCCCATTCCCAAATAGTTCCATCATTTTTTACCACTAAACAAAAATGAAAACCACATGTTCCCTTTTTAACATTTCCAAATTCAAAACACCGGCTGGGAAGAAAACTATTTTTCCCTGAACCCCAATTGACAACATCCCCCCAGGCCCATATCATTCCCTCTTTATTTATTGCAATTGAGGCACTAGTGCCGGCATTCATTGCAATGATATCTTTTAGGCCTTTAACTTGGAGTGGACTACTTGAATATTCTTTTGAATTATTTCTTGTATCTTCTCCTCTTCCCCAGGCCCATACTGTGCCATCTTTTTTAAGGGCCATAGAAAAACTTTCACTTCCCGCAATGGCAACCACGTTTGATAATCCTTTTACTTGCACTGGAATATTTCTATTCGTAGTGGTCCCATCTCCCAACTGACCATAATCATTATTACCCCATGCCCATACTGTACCGTCACTTTTCAAGGCTAGAGTATAGCGCATTCCAGAAGCTACAGCTATTATTCTATTTGAAAGATTCAGTTTAGCATTGGCATAAGAATCAACAAATACCACGTTTATAAGACATGTGAGAATCATAATATTTTTTAAAAGCAATCGACTAAACTTCTTCACTTTTTACCTCTATGCAATATCTTTCCTCAACATCCAATTAACTTTAAAAGAAAAAACCATAAATTCCATAATGGATTTAACTTCTCACCCACTTCTCGATCCCGCTCAACCCCATCTTTCCTCCCTGAGTCTCTACCGTATAAATCCAATCGAACTCCAACGTCTTCAGGCCGGGTTTGTCCGGATACTGAATCCCAATTTTTTCGTGAACGTAGACTTTATAAGTCCCATCTTCCTCCGTGGGCTGAATATCTTGGATTTGATACCCAAGTAACTGCTCCTGGATCTTTTGCTTGTTAAGGTTGAACACCAGGTTCTGTTGAGACTGATACAAGTTACTGCCGGGAGTGAGTGAACCTGCTACGATAGAAAAATCATTCTGGTTAACAGCTTTGACCATTAATTTCTCATAATCTCCAATTAAAACGGGAATAGCATTATCTATTTTACCCGGCCGATCAGTTACCGTGATTTCTATAGTCCCCTTTAAAAAATATTCATGGGCGATATGATATTCAATTTTTGCCTTACCTACAGCTTTGGCTTTAAAAATGCTTAAATCATGACCCTTTGTATCAAATACCGAGTTTTCCTCAATCGCATCCGAATTGTCCAGTTCGGTAATGATATTCCCATTTACCGTATTATCTTTTGGCATAATAATCAATTCTTGCCCTATTCCCAAGGTTACCCTTTTATCTGTAAAAATTATCGCCTCTTGCTCATCATAATTACTTACTTTTGGATCAATCCTATAATAAACTTTCCGCAAATTACTTGCGATTCTTGGCTGCTGATTGTCCCCGACAATTGTTATTTCAACACCTCCGGTTATCGAACTATTTTTTGTATAAATACACTGAATTTTACTTTTACCCGCTCCAACCCCTCTAAAATAATACTGATAGACTTCAAGGTTGTTATGAAGAAAAAGTTGCCAATCAAAATCCAAATTATTAATAAAATTTCCTCCGAAAATTAAATCAGGGCTTTTTATAGAAACAATTTGGCCAACTGCAATTGTAATTTTACCCGGATCAAAAACTACCCTATGATTCTTCGTATCGATGTGATAGGTCAAATCAACAATCGGTTGTTCTTTGGCATATATATTTGAAAAACTTGAAAAGACGGCTACTGTAAATAATGCAATCATCAAAATAAATAAAATAACTTTTCTTGACTTCATTTTAGCTCCCTAAATTTAACTACTCTTACGATTCAGGACTGCCCACTTCAATGGTTAAATACGCCCCATACAACAAAGCCTTTTCCTATTCCAAAGCTATCTATAATCCAATTCTCCTTTATCCGACACCGTTCTAATAATCTTGTTTTGTTTTCGATCACAAAAAACCTCAATATATCCTTTGCCATCAACAATCTTATAATCCCAATAGCCATTTTTCTCCGTAATTTCTCTTAATAATTTAAAATCATAAATGCTCTGAGAATCATTATGAATAACATAAAAGACCGGATATGTTTTATTTTTTAATAATTCAACTTTATTCACAATAAAGCCATAGCTTTTAAACACATTTTTAGTAGGATGATCCCAATTTTTAATTTCAGTTATAACAACTTTTTCATTAAAGGTATTGGACCCGGGATTCAATTTAATTTCTTTCCATATATTGCTTGTCACTCGTATTAATTTCAAAGGGTATTCTTTATTTATTTGAAAAATACTAAGAAAAATTTGTTGTGAGTCATCTGTAGAGTAACTAAATATATCTTTGATCTTTCCAAAAGATGCTCCATCTTCAAAAGTATCCGCACAGTAGAACGAGTTAAATTCTTTTTCATTGACTTGAAAAATAAAGTTTTTATTATCATATTCTGTTAAAATATATATTAAGTTTCCAGGTTCGGACTCTATTTTTAAAATTCGTCCCTTGATCGGCATTTGTGATAAATTATATTGATAAATGGTCTCATCTTTGAAGAAATTAAACTTACGCAAAATCTTTTTTTCTCGATTTATTTGATATAAACTCAACTTTCGCAGCAAAGAAACAAAGAAAAACAGTTTAGTTCATTACAATTCCGGCGAATATGAACAGGAGTTGACAAATGGGCTGAAATAATATAAAAACACCCCTTCATTTGGTATAGTGAATTTGCGAAAAGGACTACCAATCATACAGAAGAGGTGT
>DNPQ01000492.1 GCA_003501335.1 Bacillota bacterium | reverse complement strand
CTTCAAAGATAGGCTCAATTACCATACTCGTTCATTTTGGGCTGATTTACGTGATAAAATCAATGAATTTTTGGACAGTGTCACCCTCTTCAAGATCTGACTGAGCGAGCTCAGTCGATGGTCCCGGAAGAACAAATGTATTATATCTAACGTCAGTTCACATTGTCATTAAAAGACCCGCCTTATTTTTTTCAAGGAGGGTCTTTTAATGACAATGATCTGTAGCCATCACCTTAAAATTCCGGTACGACGGCGCCTTTATATTTATCAAGCAAAAATTTTTTAGCGGCGGAAGTTTGCAAAACTGCAATTAACTTTTTGATTTCCGGACGGTTTTCATCCCCCTTACGGACTACAATCACGTTGGCGTAAGTAGAATTGGCGTTTTCACGGAAAAGGGCGCTGTTGGGATCAATTTTGGCATCCAGCACAAAGTTGGTGTTAATGACTGCGCCGTCTACGTCCGGTAAACTCTGGGTTAATTGAGCGGCATCCACTTCGATGAACTGAAATTTTTGGGGATTGGAAAGGATATCCGCGGGTGTGGCTTGATAGTTGGCCAAACCTTTTTTCAGTTTGATCAGGCCGTTGGCTTCCAAGAGCACCAGGGAACGGTATTCATTGGAAGGATTGTTGGGGATGGCAATTTTAGCGCCCGATTTTAGTTGCGATTTCGACTTGATTTTTTGAGAATAAAAGCCAATGGGTTCCACATGGATTTTCCCGGCAACTGTAAATTGATACCCCTTTTCCTTGGAAACCGATTCCAGATAGGGTACGTGCTGAAAATAGTTGGCGTCGATTTGTTTATCAGCCAGGGCCGGATTTAATTGGCCTTCATCATCCTTCAACGTATAAAAACTAAAGCTCATGTTGCAACTCTTTGATCCTTGTTTTTCTTTTAAAAAATAGAGGCTAAGTCCATCCTTTACTTAACCAAAGTAAAAGGAAATGACTTAGCCTCCAGTTTTCTGGTCAGCTTCGCTCATCCAATCCGAAAATGAATTTAAAGTAAATCAATATGCTTAGTAATCTTTTATTAAATTAATAATACCTCATGTGTAAAAAGATGTAAATAGCTCTTTGGATTGTTACAAACTCATTTCATTACAGGTTTAGGGAAACAGCCCTCTCCCTCCTGGATTGGCAAACTTAAATAATATTTGAAGCCTATTGCCAGGTAACTTGCAAGGGTTCTCTATCTACCAGCCGTTGAAAATGATAAACCGGATATCCTATCAACAGCCCCCCAGTGATCACTCTATTCTGCGGAATTTCCAAGAGACTCAAAAGCGGCTGATATTTATCCGTCGCACAATATTCAAATAATCCCGACCAGCAACTTCCCAGCCCTAATGTAGGTGCATATAATTGAACATATGAAAATGAAAAATGGGTATTGTCTCTTCCTAGAGAAAATTGTTCCGTCTTTGCCGTAGCGATTATAAGGCAAGGGGCATCCCGTAAAATTGTATCTTTTCCACTGTTACGGTATTGGGATATGGTATTAGCCGTATTGTGAACCCAAGGAGAATTTTTTAACGGGCCTGACTTGATAGCCTCCTCTGTCCAATCAGCAATCACCGATGAAATCCTGTGCAAAAATTCCTTATTATCAATGACATGATATGAGATTCCCTGGGAATTACAGGCGGTTGGTGCAAACCTCGCAATATCAAGAAGCTTTTTAATAAGCTCCCTTTCGACAGCTTTACTGCTGAATGATCGAATGGACCTTCTCCCTCGAAGAAAAGTAGCGGCTATTTCCGAGTTGATTAGCAAATCCCTCTGAATAAGCACTTGATTCTTTAATGGGGTCCGGGTATTATTTAAAGCCCCATTGGGACAAACCGCAACGCAATGGCCGCATTCAATGCAGAGGTCTTCAGCAATCTCCGGTCCGGAATTTCCCATAACTAACGTTCCCCGGCAGATATTTACACATTGCCCGCACCTTTTACAAGCTTCCGTATTGACTTGAATAAAATTGTCATTCATCATTTGATATCATATCCTCCTGTTCTTTCTCCTACAATCCAAACAAAGTTTAAAGATAACCGACTTTATGGTTTGCATTTTTACGTTTCCCGATGATTTACAGATATAGTCGCTCCTTTACAAAATTAAATCCCTTTTTCCAAAAATGAATCCTCATTATCACTTTTTTATTGTAACGTTTATAACCCGACAACGTCCCGTCATGTTATACACGATCAAAAATAGGTTATCGTTTTGATATAACATGACATAGTGCTGTCAAGTTATATGTTTTATACTTTTCTTGAGGTGAGATGATGCAGATCAGCCGGTTGTTTCAAATTGTATATATCATCCTTAAAAAAGGCACCGTAACGGCTCCGGAATTAGCCAAGCGTTTTGAAGTATCGATCCGGACTATCTATAGAGATATAGATGCCTTAAGCCAAGCAGGAATTCCCATTTACGCAAGTCAGGGCAAAGGCGGCGGAATCTCTCTTTCTGAAAATTTTATTCTCAATAAATTGCTCCTTTCCGAAAAGGAACAGGATGAAATTCTCCTTGCTTTACAAAGTTTATCCGCTATCCGTTATCCTGAAGTCGATAATGTACTATTTAAATTAAGCAGTCTCTTTTTTAAAAGTAAAGTAAACTGGATCGAAGTAGAATTTTCGACTTGGGGAAGCGACCCAAAACAAAAGGAAGTATTTGGCCTGCTTAAAAAGGCCATACTAGAACATCAGGTCATCGCATTTACCTATTTCAATGTTGCCGGTGAAAAAAGTGAACGCCAGGTTGAACCGGAAAAATTGCTTTTCAAGGATAAATCATGGTATCTGAAGGGATATTGCCTGCAGCGAATGGCTTGCCGGACTTTTAAAATAACCCGGATGTCCGATATTCGAGTTACAGGTGATTCTGGTACGCACCTTACTTCCCAGGAGCAATATTCAACAGCATCTTCTAATGACTCTGTTACGGTTACAATTCCCCTCAAGCTAAAAATAGCAGCCGAGGGAGCCTACAGGGTATATGATGATTTCTGCGAAAAAGATCTTACCAAAAACGAGGATGGTTCCTATACCGTCAATGTATCCATGCCGGAGGGCGAATGGCTTTACAATTACCTTTTTTCATTTGGACCCTTACTTGAAGTGATAAAGCCTCAGAGCATACGGGCACAAATGATCAATCGCATACAAAGTATGGCAAATCAATATCACCTGAAAACCTGACGGGCTGTCGTCAGGTTTCATTCGTTATACTGGTTATGTAAATCAATGAATGGAGGTATCGATTTTGGAAAATCAATTTCAATTTGATTTAAAAAAGGAACTCGATGGGAAACGGGTCCTGGTAACTGGTGGAACCAAAGGAATTGGCCGGGCTATCGTTGATCGTTTGCTAAAGGCGGGAGCCACCATCATAACCACCGCCCGGACAGTACCCGAAGACTTGCCGAATACCGTAGGTTTTATTCAAGCCGATGTTGGAACCCCCGAAGGTATTGAAAAGATCATCCGGGAAATCTTGGCAAAACTGGGGGGATTGGATATTTTGATTAATAATGTAGGGGGTTCATCAACCTCCACTGCAGGGGCATTGGCGCTAAAGGACGAAGACTGGCTGACCACTTTTAACCAAAACCTTTTTGCCTCGGTCCGTCTGGATCGGGGATTTTTACCATCCATGCTGGAACAGCACCAAGGAGTTATTATTCATATAACATCCATCCAGCGCAGGCTTCCGGGTAAAATGACTATGGCCTACTCGGCAGCCAAAGCCGCCCTGACCAATTACAGTAAAAATCTAGCCACCCAGTATGGCCCGGAAGGCATCCGGATTAATACAGTCGCTCCCGGATTTACAGAAACCAAAGCTGCAGAACGTTTGATTGCCAGGATGGCTGAAAACGCCAACAGCGATTATTCCACCGCCCGCCAGGAATTAATGGATGCACTGGGCGGCATCCCCCTGGGACGTCCGGCCAAACCCGAAGAAGTTGCGGAGTTAGTTGCTTTTCTCGTTTCAGATAGGGCCTCTTATATCACAGGCAGTGAACATATTATTGACGGTGGAATCATCCGTACAATCTAGTAGAGCGTATCGTAAATAAATGGCAACCAGAAATGGGGAAGATACGCTCTACTTAAGTAAAACGTTCACAATCATTCAGTCGCGTTATTTAGAGAACGTTTTACTAGAATTGGAAAGGAGCTTCATAGCATGAATTTAAGTCAAATACCGCAAGTGATTAGCGATCCGATCACAGCTACAAACAAACCCGATGTTGATGCTTATGTCAATTGTTTTGGAGAGGATGCAACCGTAATTGATGAAAGCCAAAAATGGTCCGGAAAAGCGGCTATCAAACAGTGGAGCATCGAACATCAATTTAATTTCAATGTCCGCTTGGAACCCCAGCTTGCAAAGGAGGTTTCCGATGAAATAGTCGTCACTTGTAAACTCGACGGCGATTATGATAAAACAGGTTTGCCCGATCCTTTGTTATTGGATTTCCATTTCGTTATTAAAAATGATAAAATTATCAGATTATCAATTGATTAACCGTTTGGAGATCGGAGTCATCCCATGGCTGATGCCTTAAAGGATATTTATACTTTACAATTTTTGCAGGACTTCGGATGTAAGGTAAGTACTGTATATAAGGATTTTCCCTGCGAACAGTTTATTACATCCGTGCTGATGCCTCCATGGGAGGAATTACCGGTACGGGCCCGTATGAACCGGATTGCAAAGGTTTTAGGAGCGTGTTTGCCAAAATTCTATAAAGATGCTTTAGCCGTACTGTATGCCATGGATAAGGATTGTGAAGACTTTCCGTATTTATTCTTTCCTGACTTTGTCACGGCTTACGGGCTAAGCGGAGAGTATTGGGAACTTTCTATGAAGGCTTTGGAGCGCTTCACCCAACATTCGTCCTCCGAATTTGCCATCCGGCCTTTCATACTTTCAGAGCCTGAACGCGCAATGAAACAAATGCTTCAATGGTCGGTGCATCCCAATGAACACGTAAGACGTTTATCCAGCGAGGGTCGCCGGCCCCGGCTTCCCTGGAGCATGGACCTTCCCATTTTTAAAAAGGATCCATCGCCGGTTTTAAAAATATTGGAAAATCTGAAAGCTGATCCTTCTCTTTATGTCCGTAAAAGCGTGGCCAATAATCTGAATGATATTGCCAAAGATCATCCGGAGTTGGTTTTAAAAACAGCTCGGCAATGGATGGGTACCAGTCCCCACACAGACGGGGTTTTACGTCAGGGATGCCGTACCCTGATCCGGAAAGCGAATCCTGAGGCTTTAGTACTGTTCGGCTACTCAAATGATTCTAAAGAAAAACCTTTATCTAAAAATGCTGTTTTGACAGTCCAACCGATTCAACTTAAGATTGGAGAAAATTGTGAGCTCCATTATTCGCTGGATATTGATAGGAAAACGGAAGTCAAGATCCGCTTGGAATACGGCATCGACTTTATGAAAGCCAACGGGAAACCATCCCGCAAATTGTTTTTGCTTTTGGATAAAATCCTGTCAGGAAATGCGCACTTATCCGGAACCCATCGGCATAGTTTTGCCAATTTAACCACCAGACGGCACTACCCAGGCAACCATCGGATTGTTTTTCTCGTCAACGGCCAAGAAGTTGCAGAAACAACATTATTATTAATGGAGGTAATAACATGATCGTAAACCATGTACTTTTAAAGCTAAAGAACCGGGAGAGAGACAATATCAAAAAAGCCCAAGAGGTTCTGCTTGGCTTGAAGGGAAAAATTGAAGTATTACTGGACATCCAGGTTGAAACGAATATCCGTCCCAGCGATTCTTCCTATGATCTGCTGTTAATTACCAAGTTTGCTTCTTTGGAAAATATGAATGTCTACCTTTCCCATCCGGCCCATTTGGAAGTCGCCAAATATATCGGTAGCGTCCTGGATACCCAAGCTTCGCTATGTTATGAGATGAAATAAGAAACTTCAAACTGAGCTAGGTATATAAAAAGCATTCCAAAGGTCCTCCGAGCCTAGGTAATACTTTGAATCATTACCTAGCCCGACTTAGTATGGGTTTACAATGCTCTTTAAAACTTAGCCCAGAACTTCCGGCCTGGATGTAATAGAATAGCAATCAATGATTTTTATTTTAGTCTCTGGGCAATTTACAGATTTATTTCAAGGCGCCAACGAGCAAATCCAAACTAAAGAGAAGGAATTCGTTCTCATCAAGGCCATCCCTTTGCCAAAAGAAACTCTTATCCATATTTGCGATTAGATTCATTCAAAGTAATAAGGTATGACAAATATAGTGAATTTGATAATAGCCTACGCAATATTCTATCCTAGAAGATTATATATTACTAAATTAGTACTTAATCTGTAAAGATCTTTAACAAAATACATAAAAAACCTCCAGGAAATTATGTAATGTAAAGTAAATGGCTAAATCAAAACACAAAGATATTACTAAACAAAAAGAGCTGCCAATATATTCAGGCAGTTCTTTTTTATAACAATCCAAGGCTTCAATTTATTTTTCTCTATGATATTTAATATGGTTTCAATAATTCTTCTTCAGCTTTATACAATAATAAACTTAGCCCGGAATGATTATTTAAATAAATTGAAATGATTTGCAAACCTGACTAATTTATCAAGAGGCCAAGTATCATATGAATATGACTCGCTATTTTCATATATATACCATGGAAAAACCCACCCATTGTAAATGCAATCTTCCATATTTTCGTCCTTCCGTCGTGCAAAAATTTTAATTTGGCGGGTTCCTCTCAGGTTGATCAACATATGTTCACTTTGTTTAAGATCGTCTATTTTTCTTATTATTTCAACTACCTCTTGTTTACTCATTTTTATCACTCCTTTTAATTAATTATTCTTAAAGAGGTCAAATAAAATTGCAGTTAAATGCATCTTTTAAACTTGGTTTTTATAATTGAATGTAAGTGAACTATTAAAAATTCTAGGTTTTAAAAATTACTTTTATAAAATCAAAGGTACTATCTATCTGTCAATCTCCTTGGAATTCTAATTTTTTTGTAGGCAATTTTACTTAAATCTACTAGTTTATTATCTATGAAAAAAGGCTGGTATACACTTGAATCAAAATCGTCAAATTTAATCCCAACTTTGTTAAATGCTAAAAATACCCTTTGTATAGCGGATATAAATATCGGAATTATGTTAATATAGACTTGGTCAACCGAATATCTTCCACAGGTTTATAATACCGCCCTCTAGATTCTTTTTTTCTTCAAATAAAGCTTATATTCTTAACGGCTTTATTATTGGTTATAAAGGTAAGTTCATTCGATGATCACCTATCCGTATCTCCTTTCATTTTTTGATCCCCTCTTGCCCCTCCTACGCCTCCTTCCCCTCGTAAATTTCCTTCCATGGACCTGGGGACAACTTAAATATTCATTCCCGAAGTTGCCATCACAGGCCCCATCAAAAAAGGCGGCTGGCAGCCGGTGATCTTCAGGATTACCAGCCCGGTGGCCATGGGGAATATCCAGGACATCAAAAATGAAGCCTTAAAGAGCCGGACATTTCGATTCACACCGAAAAAATGATGCGAATGCCTATTTGATTGTCGAGATATAAGGGATTGAACCAGGATTAGTCAGGATTAAGCGCCTTCTTTGAAAGAAGGCGGCGGATTAACCGGATTCAAGAATACATTTTTCTTGGAGGGGAACGAGGGGCAAGAGGGCCAGGAGGGGATCAAAATAAAAAAAAGACCAGGATTAAACGGATTACCCGGATTACCCGTATTACCCCGGTCTTTTTTTTATACTTGTTGGAGTTACCCATCACATGGTTTATGACTAGAAAAGCTTTCTTTAAATGCAATACCATTCACTCTGTGGCCCTCTGTGCGCTCTGTGGTATAAAAATTTTTCTCGACTTGCTTGCGTTTGGTATGCATGCGCAGTCGTTCAGTAAATATACTGAGTCATTCCGTATGCATGCGCAACCATTCGGTAAGCCTACTGAGTCGTTCAGTAAGCTTACGCAACAGTTCGGTATGCATGCGCAACTCTTCAGTAAGCCTACCGAGTCGTTCAGTAAGCTTACGCAACAGTTCGGTATGCATGCGCAACTCTTCAGTAAGCCTACTGAGTCGTTCGGTAAATTTCTTAGGAAAGTGTTTAGAAGTGTTTAGAAGTGTTTATAATTTTCTATAAATTGTTTTTAGCCTTAACCATTGGAGTGATTGAGTGAAAAAACATAGTTTACTATTCTCATAGTAAAAATGAAGGAATCGTTGATGTTTAAACATAATTTTTCTTTTCGGGTCAATAAACTTTTGCAATTGCTGGGTGAATGGTGTAACCTATTATTTTTGTTGTAAATCCTGTGCTAAAAAATTTGAAGCCGAAAATTGAAAAGCTGACTCGATGAAACAAGCTTACTGCTTTGGAGAATTTCGTGATTAATCGGGAAAATTTCCAGAACCACTCTCTGGAATTATTTTTCAGCCAATAATTTGCAGCGGCAATTTCCACATACAATATTAATTCCCGGTTTGCCCCAAACATTTAGTAAGCACTTTGGACAGACATATTTGGTCTTGCTTTTGGGATTTGGACCCGAACCCGCTGCCTTGTCAGTCCAGCGATCCACCCAGGCGATCTTAATATTTTCAAGCAATTGATCACAGACTTGATCGAAAGCCCCGCCTTTGATAATCAAATGGCTTATTCTATCCCCGGTCATTTTTCCGGTTAAAGTTCCATCATCCGTTGGATGCAGGCCTACTTTTACCATCATTTCAGCCCATTCCTGGTTGTGATAGCGGTTCCGGCCCGGGTTGCCATGATATTTCTGCCAAAGATGGCACATTTCATGAACCAGGGTTGACAATACCGTTTTCGGAGAAACGTTTTCCCCGCTGAAATAATCGGGATTCATAGCGATTTCGTCAATGATTTTGCCGCTTTCCGTATTTTCAAAACGGCCGTCGGCAAAATACCCTTTGGTTTTGGCTTTGCGCTGATAAGTTATCAGACAATCGGGTAGCTGATTGTGGAATAATTCCTTATTAAAATAATCATAAGCGGTTTGAAACTCAGTATAGGTTTCATGGGTCGGTTTGGTTTCCATATTTCCACAACGCTTTCATTGAATCGATTTGTTTCGTACGAACCAATAAATAGGATTTCGTTGCTTTTTCTTTAAAGTCCTGTTTTTAAAATTAAAAAGCAGACTGCCCCCTTCTTTTTTTAAAGGTTTATGGATTTATCATCGCGGATCTGAAATTCTAATCAGTTATTAAATAATGATCATGTATCGAAGAGCATTAAAAAAGCTAGGGATATGATTGGTCCCTGGCTTTTTTAATTTCAAAACTCAATTATAAATGCTTTTCTGTTGAACGTTGATTCGTTTGGAAAAATTAATGACCGATTATAGGCCTCATACTACCGGCATAACTCTCTAACCCCTTGATAATCGCAGCGGCACAAGCCGAGCGGAAACCATCCGTCTTTAAATAGGCTTCTTCCTGCGGAAGAATCATGTAGGCCGACTCGGTGAGGATGGAAGGCATTTGTGGAGAACGGGTCAGCGCCAAATTATCATAGTACAGGCCGTCATCAGGCAGGTTATAATCGCCGGCGCCGATGAATCGCTGGCAGTACGCCGAATGGACTTCACTGGCCAATTGCAGACTCATCGGAGTAAAATAATAAACGCCAAAACCATGTTTAATAAGCGGGTTACCCCCGCACGGCAATGCATTATTATGGACACTGATCAGGATATCGGCTTTGTTTTGCCAGGCTATTTTAGGCCTTTCCGCTAAAGGGACATCATCATTGCCGGTTCGGATCATAATGACCTGAGCCCCTTTGGCGAGAAGTTGTTGTTGCAAGTTTTGCGCCAGAGCCAGATTGGCATCTTTCTCCATATAGCCGGTGGTTCCAACAGCTCCGGTATCCGGTAAACCATGACCGGCATCAACCGCAATTGTAAGTCCTTCAATGGGAGAGCCCGCGCCCGCCGCAATAGGTGGAGGCGTTCTTAATTCAAGGACAAAATCGTTTCCCTCATAGCGGGGATCATAACCCCACCAACTTTTAGAACCCGTATAAATTCTTATCCGGTATGTCTCTTCATCATCCTGAAACCAACTGATGCCTTTGACGATTCCGCATACCGGATTGGAAATCAGATCGGTATTGGAGTAGGCTCCATAAAATGAAACATCAATATATTCGCCGTTGCCATCCGGCTCAACCGTAAAGGGAATCTTCTCGGAAAGAGGCAGGAGGATCTTGGTGGAGCGGTCCGTTGAACTGACGGAAATACTTCCAACGACAACTTGAGCCGGCGGAGTCCCTTGTGGAAGTAACTTCACCTGGCTGGTGCTGACCCATACCGTTTTTGTTTTGGTCAGCCTGACCCGGTACTCCTCACCTTTTCTTCCTGTGATTTGAAATAGCGTTCCGGCTGGAGGAAACATCAGATAGCCCGCTTTGTCACTTTGGGTGAGAGCGGGTCCGGTTCGTAATACAACATCAGGCGATATTGTTTCAGCCATCACCGGAATACGGTTGGGGAAAATCGAAAGACGGCCATTGGATTCTTTGGTAACTTTTTGATGATTATCATCTTCCAGGGTCACTTCAAACTTTGATTTTCTTAGCCGGTCATGGTCCTTCAGTTGATAGACGCCTCTATAAATACCGCTTAAGGGAGCCGATTCGATCATGGGAAATTGATGATGTACGCCCTGAACAGTAAAATATGCTTTTTTACCGGGTGTTCCCTGACTAATCACTTCAACATCATCCCCGGGTAACAATTCTTGATCTTGAACCGGGCTTACATCCATAATTTTTAATGGGTCCGAAGCTTGGAGTTTGGTGGTTGAGGCTACGATAATGTTACGGATAAAATGATACGTAACCTCGCCAAGCTGTAGATCGGCTTTAATTTGGAAGGGTCCCGGCGCCAGCTGGATCATGGTTACAAATCCACCGCTGGAATAGACGGGTACTGAAACACCGTTAATCCATAGTTTACCCCCTACAGGCACCGAACCATCTACAAAAGTCGATGGAATAGCCGGAAGTTGTTCATTTTCAGCAGGCTCAACAATTTGGATCGGATTTTTAAGCCCGTTGGAATCGGCTGGAGCCGTTGCATTGGCATTTTCAGTATTGGCGGCTGGAGCAGTGGGTTGAGACTGGACCGGATCGGGATTACCATCCGCATACAATACGTTGCAATATAGAAATGATAATAATATCATGAATAAAACCAATGGGATTGAATGAATAGTTTTTTTCACCATTTGCACCTCAGTTTCTTCTCTAATAATGATATATTTCAAGGTATTTCTTTTTAGCAAGTCCCTCTCCTGCAATTTTTTTAAGGAAATTACCGTTTTAATTACCATAAAAGGAAATCAAACATGAAATATAAAAAATCCAGTTGCTCCATGGAAGGAGAACCGGATAGGATAGAAATTGCAATGGATAGCTTTAAAATCGTTGAGGATTATATCCGGCAGGTCCGGATTTCAGTGATAATAATTGCTTTTGCGCCTATTGCCGCTAATTTATCAATGATCACATTCATATCGGCTTTTTTTACCATTGATTTGACAGCAAACCAATTCTCATTACTGAGCGGTGAGATAGTTGGAGATTCAATTCCGGGAGTTATGATACAAGCCTCATCCAGGGAATGCTTCGGAATATCATACTCAGCAAGCACATATTCCCGTGCTACAATAATTCCTTTTAAACGTTGCACAAAAAGATCAACATCTTTTTTATGGGTCGTATCTTCGGAATGAGCGATTAAAATTGCTTCAGACCTTAGTAAAGGTTGATCAATTTTCATCAGTCCGGCTTCTCCCAGAGTTTTTCCGGATTGAACAACATCAGCGATGGCATCCGCTACACCCAGTTTAATCGAAATTTCTACGGCTCCATCCAGTTTGACAATCTGAGCCGTAATTCCCCGGCTTTTCAAATCATGTTCTACCAAACGGGGGTAAGAAGTGGCAATGCGTTTTCCGGAAAAATCATTGGGTGTAAGTTTGCTTCCTTGGGGAACCGCATAAAAAAATGCCGAATGGCCAAAATTTAGCGGCAAAAGCTCAATTACTTTAGCCTCACTATCCAGGACCAGATCCCGGCCGGTAATTCCTAAGTCTAAAAAACCATTTCCAATATAAATTGCAATATCACGGGGCCGGAGAAAATAAAAGTCAACTCCATTGGCGGAATCCTGAATTATCAATTCACTGGAACTTCGTCTGCATTTATATCCGGCTTCAGTGACCAAACGAACGGCATCTTCCGATAAGGTGCCCTTATTGGGTAAGGCTATCTTGATCATTTAGGCATTCTCCTTATTCTGTCTTAAAGATATTTATAAATATCGTCCAACGATAAATCACACGCCAGCATCATCACTTGGATGTGATATAAAAGTTGGGATATTTCTTCGGCAGTCTTTTCTTTTCCCTCATATTCAGCCGCCATCCAAACTTCCGCCGCTTCTTCAACCAGCTTCTTCCCGATGGCATGTTTTCCTTTATTAAATTCTGTGACCGTGCCTGAAGAGGGATCTTGACTGGCCACTTTAGTCTTTAGCTCTGAAAACAAGGTTTCAAACTGCTTCATAATGCTCTCCATTCAATTGATTGAAATATTGATCGAAAATAAAAATCTTGAACCATTATAACATAAAAATGGCAAATTTATCGAATAAATAAAATGCGAATTTAGACCAGTTTTACGGTCCAGTCTTCCACATTCCAGATGGCGGATACCCAGTCGCTATAAAATTCCGGTTCGTGGCTGACAATGACCACAGTCCCTTTAAATTCCCGTAAGGCTTTTTTAAGTTCGGCTTTAGCATCTACATCAAGGTGATTGGTAGGTTCATCAAGGACTAACCAATTGATCTCCCGTAACATCAGTTTACAAAGCCTTACTTTGGCATTTTCGCCTCCGCTTAGCACCATCATTTGGGTGGCAATATGTTCTTTCGTCAGGCCACAGCCTGCCAAGGCGCCACGGACTCCGGCATTACCAAGGCCGGGAAATTCGTCCCATACTTCTTCGAGTGCGGTATTACTATTATTTTTAGTTGATTCTTGTTCAAAATAACCCGGGATAACCAGTTCGTCCAATTCGACAGAGCCTGATAGCGGGGGTAAAATACCCAGTAAGGTTTTTAACAATGTGGACTTTCCCAGACCGTTCACACCGCGAATGGCAATTTTTTGGCCCCGTTCCAATACTAGATTCAAAGGTCTGGTCAGGGGTTCATCATAACCGATGACCAGTTTCTCAGCCCGAAAAATAAATTTACTGGGAGTTTTGCCTTCCTTAAATTTAAAAGTCGGTTTTAGTTTGATCCGGTCTTTTTCGAGAATGTCCATTTTATCAAGCTTTTTTTGACGGCTTTTTGCCAAATTGGCTGTGGCGGCTCTGGCTTTGTTGCGGGCTACGAAGTCTTCCAGCCGTTCTATTTCTTTTTGTTGTCTATCAAAAGCTTTTTGATTCTGTTCTTTTTTAAGGAGATACAATTGTTGAAATTCATCATAATTACCGGTATAACGGGTTAATTTGGCATTCTCCATATGATAAATCACATTGACTACATTATTAAGGAACGGAATATCATGGGATACAAGAATAAAGGCATTTTCATAATGCTGCAAATAGTTTGTCAACCATTGAATATGATTGGCATCAAGAAAATTAGTGGGCTCGTCCATAATTAAAATCATAGGGTTTTCTAATAATAGTTTCGTCAGCAATACTTTGGCCCGTTGTCCACCGCTTAAATCGCTAACATCCCGTTCCAGACCAATTTCACCCAAGCCTAATCCACCAGCGACTTCTTCAATTTTGGCATCAATTGTATAAAACCCATTCTGTTCTAAAGAACTTTGAATCTCCCCGACATCTTCCATCATTGAGGCCATTTCATTTTCCGAAGCGGTGGCCATCTTTTCATAAATTTGTAACATTTCTTGTTCCAGATCAAACATTGTTTGAAAAGCCTCGCGTAAAACCTCCCGGATGGTTTTTCCTTTGGTTAACGAAGTATATTGGTCCAAATAACCAGTGGTAATCCGGTTGCACCATTCAATTTTCCCTTCATCGGGAGTAAGCTTCCCATTGATAATATTTAAAAAAGTAGTTTTTCCTTCTCCGTTTGCTCCGACTAAACCGACATGTTCCCCCTTGAGCAATCGAAAGGATGCCTTTTCTAAAATTTTACGTTCACCGAAACCATGACAAACATTTTCGACATTTAATATACTCATTTTACCTCATTTGGGATAATCGTTTTAAATTTGAAATTTTTAAATTAATTCCCCGAATTATTTAAATCTCCCTTGCATTATTTTAACTGAATTACTTTCTAAAAGCAAAGCCAAAGTGAATTTTTGGACAATTTTTTTGCCGAAATCCCAAATCGCGCCGATATTGTCATTTTTATTCATAGAGAAAATCTTGCCAAGTCTTTTTGTTTTCGATATAATGATTGTAATTTATGACTTAAAATTTCTTTTGCTTAAAATGAAATTGTTGCACCTGGGCTTTGCATACTGTTTGAGACTTATGGCCTGTTAGGGTTCATTGGTCTCTTTTTTAAAAATAGATACAGTATGCTTTTTTGCGGAAAGGGTAATCGGAAATATTTTGGAGTACACTATGCAGGTTCAACGAATAAGACCTGGTTGAATAATTTTCTTCATTTTACAAAATCCGATTACCTGTTACGAAGTTTAATCAAGGAGGATCAGTATGGATCAGAAAGTAACGAGACAAGCAGCCAAAGCGGCTGGAATGATCTCGATAATGTTTTTAATAAGCCGGATCTTGGGATTTGTGCGTGAAAGCCTTTCCGGGAGCCAGTTCACCCGTTTTCAAACCGATTCATTTTTTGCGGCTTTTATTATCCCGGATACTATGTATTATTTATTGGTAGGCGGCGCGTTATCTGCGGCATTTATTCCTGTTTTTAATGAGTATCTGACCAAGGGTGAGGAAGAAGAGGGCTGGAAGATGACCAGCACTTTTATTAATATTGTCGGCCTCTTTTTAATTGCTCTTACCATACTTGGCATCTGCTTTACCAAATGGATTACTCCTCTGGAAGCGCCTCATTTTCAGGCAGCCAAAATGGGTTTGTTAATCAGTTTAACCAAGATTATGTTTCCGGCAGTTTGTTTTACTGCTTTGGCCGGTTTAATGGGCGGAGTTTTAAATTCATACCGCCGCTTTCTGGGACCGGCCCTCGGACCGAATATTTATAACATTGGTATTATTTTAGGCGCTGTATTACTGGGTTCGAGATTTGGCATTCAAGGAATGGCCATCGGAGTTTTAGTCGGGGCTGTAGCCAACTTTTTGACTCAATTATTTTTTCTGCCCCAATGCGGCGGCAGATATTATCGGTTCGGTTATATTGATTTAAAAAACCCGGGATTTCAAAAAATGTTAATTCTATGGGTACCTGCTTTGATTGGCCTTTCGGCGGATCAAGTTAATATCTGGGCTACTACGGCAATGGCTTCGGCGCTCAATGAAGGTGGAATTACCGCCATTCGTTTTGCCACCCGTTTAATTCAGTTGCCAATCGGAATATTTGCCGCTGGAATCTCCATGGCCTTCTTTCCTTTGCTATCCAGTTTAGTAACTGAAAAGAAGATGGATCAATATAAGGATACACTTTCTTTATCACTACGAACCATCTTTTTTATCATGATTCCGGCGGGTATCGGTTTAATTATTTTAAAGAGACCGATTGTCGAATTATTGTTTGAAAGACAAAAATTTACTCCTGCTGATACGATGTTGACGGCTTCTGCTTTAGGTTATTATAGTTTGGCGGTTTTTGCCCATGCCGCTATCCTCATGCTTCCGAGAGCCTTTTATGCTTTACAGAACACCCGGACACCGGTTATTGTCAGTTTTATTTCCGTCTCGGCCAGTATCTTTTTCAATTGGTTATTTCTTACTTATACGAAATTAGGAGTTCGCGGTTTCGGAATTTCTTTCACGATTATGGGTTTACTCAATATGATCCTGTTAATGTTGATTTTACGGCATAAAATCGGTGGGATGCGGGGCCGTCAAATCTTAAAATCCTTTATAAAATCTGCGATTGCCTCCCTTGTAATGGGAGCTGTTATTATGTTGTTTGTTCAAGTAGTCAATCATTTTGTAAAACTAAATGGTCATTTGGAAGCGGCCCTTTTAATCGTTTTTGGAATGGTGGTTGGCGGATTTATTTACCTTTTATTTGCCTGGCTTTTAAAAATGGAAGAATTAAACATGCTGCTGGCACAAATCCGCAAAAGACTACCTTTAAAGTCAAATTAAAAATTCATGAGGTAAATCGGGATTATGAAAATGCCCTTATCAAAGCCTTCAGAAGGCTTTGATAAGGGCATTTTGTTAGATGATTCAAGGGTCCA
>DNPQ01000483.1 GCA_003501335.1 Bacillota bacterium | reverse complement strand
GAGATACAAAAAGCTATCTTTGATATAGAAAAAGGTACCTCCGAGATACAAAAAGCTATCTTTGAGTGAGAAAAAACTCATCTTGTGATCAAGATATAATCCCAACTGGGAAAATATGCCTTTGAGGTCCAGCGAGCCGTCTTCGGAAGAAATATCATTTTTTACTTAGCCGCAAATACTCATTCATCAGCTTGTCAAATTCATCCCCAGCGGCAAGGACCGAAGGGTCAGTCCGGTTGCTTACAGCCCAGGCGGATTGGAGTTTCTTACGGGCGGCGGAGATTTTATTTTTTAAATGATTTAAATCTTGATCATTCTTTCCGGAAATAATCAGAACCGACTTCCTTTTTGGTTAAGAATGATGTTTTAAACTTTTTAACCCTTAGTCTAATTTATGATGTTCTCTTCTTTCTTTAATAATATAGAACAAAGTGCATTTAGTCAACTACAAAATGGAACAATATGAAGTGAATTTACTTTTGTTCCTCAGGTATACTTATTTTATGGAGAACAAAGTGTTCCAAGAACGTTTAAAAAAGTTACGAAAAGAACGAAATCTATCCCAGGACGAAGTTGGCATCCCTCTTAATATTAGTGGCCGGACCGTAGGCAATTATGAATCCGGCGAGAGGGAGCCTGCACTCGATACCTTGATTAAAATCGCTGATTTTTATGGAGTTAGCGCCGACTACTTATTGGGGCGGACGGAAAGCCGGGGGGTTGATTCCGTAAATGAAGAAGTTTCGATGCTGGAGAATTTACCGGATAAGGCTAGAGACGAAGTGCGGGTGCTGATGGAGTATATACGATACAAATATTTATGATCCCTTGAAATAAGGAATGGCATGATTGCAAGGATGTAAATCCTTCGACCTGTTTAAATACCAAGGTGAAGCCGAGGCAATGTGCAAATTGTTTAAGGCCGATCAAAAAGAGTGCTCCCTATTATAGCTTTCTCCTTAAAAAATAAAGCTTTCAATGTAGATGAAAGCTAAACCTTGATACTAAAAAGGAGTCGTAATCAAGCTAATTATGCCTTTTCCCATCATACAGGCAATAAAATTTTTTTACCACCCTGATGATCATTTTTTACGATTAATTTTTTCGGGGATGTTTTTGCACTAACAGATGCCATCCATCCACAATAAGGACATACCTCTCTTGAAAAATATGTGTTTAAATAAGTGGGTTCACCGCAATTCTCACATTTTTTCATTCTCATTCCTCCTTAAATAATTTAAAATAACCATTATAAGTCACTCCCTCAAAAGGGGTTTGTTTTACATTTGCATTCGATAAAATACGTTTAATCTGTATAAACTCTGTGGCTAAAAAATTGCATCCACTACCAAAAGAACCTGTTAAACCAATAACATAATTCGTTCGGCACCTCATAAACTATTTCCTTTTCTTACATTAGTCTTCGATGGAATCTGCAAAAATTTCTTTCATTTATTGGAAAATATTGATAAATATTCTTAAAACAAAATACTACATTGAAAACGAGATCCACCATCACTCACCGAATATAAAATAAGCACCGAATAGAATTTTATCTATTCGTGCTTTTTATTTAGCCGTTTCTTTTTTTATTCGTCCTACAAAATCCGGAAATGCCTTTCTCAATTGAACCACCATCCAACCTTTTGTCTCCGCATCTCCTTGACAAAGTTTCCAAGTATGGTGAGCCTATTCTTTTGTTTTTTCTCCTTTACAACCTTCCAATTGAATGTTCAGCCAACCTCGGATGTTTTCATCACCATTTTGCCACTTATTTAAGATGTATTGAAAATAACTCATCAATTTCGGGTCCAGCTTATCTTTTATTAGTTTTTCAATTGCTATGAAAGACTTTAATTCTTTATTTGCAGGATCTTCAAAAATTTCTGCCATTCCTTCACTTGTTTTTTGAAGCCCAAATAACGTAATCCCTCGATAAGCTTATTGTCCAAATATCTCTATAGTAACAACCAAGCAAAAATTTATGGTTCCGAGCGATGTTGTTTAATCATTTGGTTTTTTATTACTGTGGTGATTTTATATTTTCATACTCCCACTTACTCAAAAAAATCATCATAAACTCTGGTTGCTATCAACAAAGAGATTTTTTGCATTAACTACCGGATGAGTATTTAACATTCCCCTAAAACCGGCTGTAAAATTTGTACCATGGACTATTATTTTACGTCGATTTTATTTATCCGTCCGATAGTTTTCGAAATTGTCGTCACTAATCGGCAAAAGAAAAATAACCGGGTCTACTTCTAATCCTACGGCGATTGCAAATAAAATATCTAATGAATAAGGAACGCTTGAGCCGGGAGCCTCGATCTTGCTAATATAACTTTTACTGTAGTTGATCTTTTCACCCAAGGTTTCCTGGGAGATACCCCGTTTACTGCGATAAAAAGCAATCCGTCTACCAATCTCGCGATATTTTTCTAAAAAATTATCCTGCAAACATATTCACCTCTTTATGTCTCATTATAGAGGTGCTGAAAATGAAATATATTTCAATTATAGTGATACTTATTGCAACAATATTGAAATAATCTTATACTATATTGGTAAGAGTTCCCTAATCGATGGGCGAACTTACTTAGGGACACACGGAACCTTTTCATTATCCTGATCCCGCAAAGGGAGAAATATACAAACGTTTTAATTATGTTCCTTTGATCCTCCCTTAAACTGATGATAGGGGTAATGAAATTATCTGGATACACGTAGATACACTTTTTCCGCTTAATCAATCTAGCGGCGATGATGAATTGAGGTATCAATGGAGAATGCCAGTCTGTAAAAACTCTGTTACTTTGGAAAAACTCATCGAACAAATCCGGATTTCTCGTAATCAGATGCAGCAATTATGGGATGAAAAAGGTTATACCGACGAAGAAGTTCTGGCCGCTAGTATTGAACTTGATCACTTATTAAATGAATATTACAATGTAACCGGTTTTTTGAAAGCCAAAATCATAAACTGACCTAAATTAAAAGGCGCGTTACATTTGATTCTCTCAAATAATGTTGGAAACCGACAAACCGCGTCTAGCAGGCTTGTCGGTTTTTTTAATAAACCAAAAATTACAATAAAGTTGGAAACTGAAAATCTATGAAGCAAAAAGTTCATACAAATAAAGTTGGAAACTAGCAGCTTTACTATAAAGCTTGTTAATCTCGATATTACTTTAAAAAACACTAGTAAAGTATATAATTTTTTTGTTTTTAAACTAAAGTGATAGCTGCGACGATGATCAATTATTTAGGGGTCTGCTCACGAAACGGAAA
>DNPQ01000361.1 GCA_003501335.1 Bacillota bacterium | reverse complement strand
TTATAGAAAGTAGTTTAAGCTTTATGTTGAATTCGGAGATGATTGGCGCCATACCGGAACAGTAGCATCAAGGTCACCAGCAGTTGGATTCCAAAGAAGATGTTCAAAAATTTGAAACCGGCATCCGTGGAACGGACTAAGGCGCTGGTGACGTTAGGAGCCCGCATTTTAGCCATCCCTACCAACGCTTGGGAAACGATTTGGGGGGAGACGCCCAATTCCACCACCAACAGGACTATTACTTGACTCAAGGCGCGAAAAGTCTGTCTCAATAGAAGGACGGAAGGCTTACTTTGAAACAAAAGGAGTTGTCGCAAAAGCAAATGAGTCAGCTCCTACAGTTTTTGATCAGTGGTGATAACTCACTTCCAGATTTCGTCGGCGATCTCCTTGATAAAGCGCAGCTTGGCCCATTGTTGTTCTTCGGTGAGGATATTACCCTCCTCTGTAGAGGCAAAACCGCATTGGGGGCTGATGCATAACTGATCAATTGGGAGGTACTGCGTCGCTTCTTGGATCCGGCTGAAAATGACGTTCTTATCCTCTAGCACGCCTGTTTTTGAAGAGAATAACCCCAGCACTACCGGTTTGCTCGCAGGTACATGGCGTAAGGGTGCAAAATTTCCGGCCCGCTCGGTATCGAACTCCAGATAAAAGGCGTTTACATTTTCGCGCGCCAAAAGCGTTGGGGCTACCGGTTCATATCCGCCGGAGGTGGCCCAGGTGGAATGATAATTGCCTCGGCACACATGGGTAGTCACCGTTAAATCTGCGGGAAGATCGGCAATCGCCTCGTTGTTTAGGCGTAAGTACAGCTCCTGAAGAGCTTGGACATCGTATCCCTTACCGGCCATAGTGGACCAGAAATTTTGGTCGCAGAGCATGCCCCAGGTGCAGTCATCAAGCTGGATATTGCGGCAGCCCAAATCATAAAATGCCAGGATAACCTGGTGATAGGCGGCGGAGATGTCCTTGTACAGCTCTTCCCGGTCGGGGTAATGATGGGCAATGGTTTTTTTATTTTCCCCTCGGACCAGCTCGGCAAAGAATTGAGCCGGCGCAGGGATGTTTTGCCGCGCGATGATGCCGTTTCCGGCTACTTGCTTTAAGAAACGGTAGTGGGATAAAAAGGGATGATTGGAAAAGCGGATTTTTCCAGAAAGACGGGCGGAGTCTGCCCGGGTTTCTTCGCCATGGAAAAAATAGCCGTGGTCGAGGACAATGTGCTCTACGCCAGCAAACCCCCAAAAGAAATCCAGATGCCAGTAACTGCGCCGGAACTCGCCATCGGTAACGGCCTTCAGTCCTGTTGCTTTTTCCTGGGCAACCAGTTTTTCAATTTCGCTGTCTTCCACCTTTGCAAGCTCCGCCCGGGTGATTGCTCCGGCGGCGAATTTTTCGCGGGCCTCCTTGATGGCCTGGGGTCGCAGGAAGCTACCTACCACATCAAAACGAAAAGGGACTAACTCTCTTTTCCGGGCGTTTTCAAATAACTTGCTCATGATATGATTCCTCCCGTTTAGTTTAGTAAAGAAATCATATCATAAAATTCATATATATCGTAATTCCCATCCATAGCCATTGGATATAGGTTGATCCTATGGCTGAGACCCATCTTTCACAGCCTCCTGCAATTCCTGGACAAACTGCTCGGCAAGCCTGCTAAGAGTGACTTTTTTGTGGGCAATCCAGCCGACCGTGATCGTCTCCTCCACCTTCAACGGAACTGCCACAATCTCATCTCCATTGAGGTCGGCGCTAATCACTCCGGTGGAAATGGTGTATCCATTCAGGCCGATCATCAGATTAAAGATGGTGGCGCGGTCGGAAACATGGATGCTTTTTTTATGGGATAAAGTACTTAAAATCTCTTCCGAATAGTAAAAAGAGTTGTATTCACCCTGTTCAAAGGAGAGACAGGGATATTCCTCCAAATCCTCCAAAGTCACCAAGCCCTTTTGCGCCAGAGGATTGGTCGTACTGACAAAAATATGGGGTTTGGCGATAAACAAAGGATGAAAATCCAGCCCGTTTTGCCGGATGATATGGCCTAAAACCTTGGAGTTGAAATCGTTGAGATAGATAACGCCGATTTCACTGCGGAGATTGCGTACATCCTCCAGAATTTCATGGGTGCGGGTATCCCGGAAGGTAAACTCGTATTCAGCGGAGCCGTATTCTTTTACCAAATTGACAAAGGCATTGACCACAAAGGCGTAATGCTGGGTGGAAACTGAAAAATGCTGGCGGGAAGGTTTGGCATGGAGATACCGTTGCTCCATCAAATCAACTTGCTCCACAATCTGTCGGGCATACCCCAAGAACTCCGCTCCGGCCGGGGATAACACTACGCCTTTGTTGGTGCGTAAGAAGATCTCAAAGCCGATCTGTTCCTCCAACTCCCGGACCGCACTGGAAAGGCTGGGTTGGGTGATGAACAAACATTTTGCGGCCTCGCTGATGGATCCGCAGTTTACGATGGCGATAATATAGCGTAACTTTTGGAGCGTCATGTCGGAAATTCCTCCCTACCCGGATTGTTATTTCAATGAGATGCTGAAATATTACGCCAGATCTTTGGAATGATCAAGAGAAAATCAGCAAACGGTAATACTTGTTAGGTGATTTTAACGTTGCCAATTATTTAAATAATCTTTCGTTTCTCAGAGAAAGATAAAATATGATTATCTTAGTAAAAAAAGCAAGGTAATATCCATCATTAGATTTAATGTTTTATGATAAATTGAAATGCATATTAAATCTTGGGGTTCGATAAGATGGGTTTATAAAAATTAATTTATAGTTAATTGATTGACAAAATATACTTCAAATACTATGATTGAAATTAGTAGTAAATAAATGTGAATAGTAATAATATGAAACGGTGAAATGAAATGTCAAAAGTTGCAAAAAGTCTAATTGATTTAATTGGCAATACTCCGTTACTGGAACTTAGAAGATATAACGCAGCTAGCAATTTACAAGCTAAAATCATCGCCAAATTGGAATATTTCAATCCGGCTCGAAGTGTAAAAGATCGTGTCGGTTATGCGATGATCAAGGATGCTGAAGAAAAGGGGATACTGCGTAAAGATTCAGTAATCATCGAACCTACCAGTGGAAATACTGGCATTGGGCTTGCTGTCACAGCAGCTGCAAGAGGTTATCGGCTGATTTTGACTATGCCGGAAACCATGAGTATGGAACGGCGTAAGCTTTTGAAGGCTTTGGGAGCCCAACTGGTGCTGACACCGGGTCCTGAAGGGATGAAGGGTGCTATTCAAAAGGCACGGGAATTGGCGGCGACTATACCTAATTCATTTATTCCTCAGCAATTTGAAAATCCGGCTAATCCTGAAATTCACCGGCGAACCACTGCCGAAGAAATATGGCGGGATACCGATGGGAAGGTTGATATTTTTATCAGCGGCGTGGGAACAGGCGGAACCATTACCGGAGTGGGAGAAGTGTTAAAGGAAAGAAATCCTGCAGTGAAGATAATCGCTGTAGAACCGTATGATTCTCCTTTACTTTCCGAAGGCAGATCGGGGCCCCATAAGATTCAAGGGATTGGGGCGAATATCATTCCGGAGATTTTAAACCGTTCCATTCTGGATGAAATTTTTAAAGTAAAGAACGATGATGCCTTTGAAACGTCCAGGAAGCTTGCTAAATTGGAAGGTTTACTGGTAGGGATATCATCGGGGGCTGCGGTTTTTGCTGCTATGGAAGTTGCCAAGAGACCAGAGAACAGAGGCAAAATACTCGTTGCCATTTTACCGGATACGGGTGAACGCTACTTATCGACAACCCTTTTTCAATAAAATAAAAAACATGGATGGAGGATCAATGTCTGAGTTTATGCCGATTATGATTGACTTGGAAAATCTCCCATGTCTAGTCGTAGGCGGAGGAAAAGTCGCCCGGCGTAAAGTAATTCAGTTAATTCGTTTTAAGGCAAGAGTTACTGTGAGCGACACCAAGTTAGAACCTGGTTTGCAAAAGTTCCATAGCAAAGGGCTTATTGTCTGGAAACGAAAACGTTTTTCGCTGTTTGATTTTTGGGGGCAAAAATTGATCATTGCCGCTACGGATGATCCCCAAACCAACCGAAAGGTATGCCGATTGGCTGCCGGGTTTGGTTTGCTTTGTAATGCAGTGGATGACGCCCAAGTTTCGGGTTTCATTTTCCCAGCCATTCATAAACAGGGTTCTTTGGTGTTATCTGTGTCAACCCAGGGCTTATCACCGTCCCTGGCCCGGAAAATCAAAAGAGAATTGGTTTTACGATACGGAGCAGTATACCAGGATTTCGTATTAAAGTTGGGACGTATTCGCAAAAGGCTTTACCGGATGGAGCCCGATTTTAAAAAACGTAAGCGGATTTTGAACCGGCTCACCAATCTGGGCCCTGATGAGTTACTAAAGATGGAAGAGGATAAAGTGGAGGAGTGGATCCGGGATGGCTGAAAATGAGGGTTTGCAAATGATTGGGATTAATTTTCATTCGGCACCTCCTGAATACCGTAAATTGTTTCATCTGACTTTCAATCAACTTACTGAGGTATATCAGCAAGATTTATTTCCTGCTGAAACCCTTATTCTTTCAACTTGCAACCGGACGGAGTTCTATTTTTACGCAAACCGGTCGGTTCCTTTCTGCTGGGAGCTCTTAAAGGTTTTCACTGATCAGCAATCCGTAAAACGGGAATTTTTTTATCAATATAGTGGACAAGAGGTTATATTCCATTTGTTGGAGCTTTCTACCGGGCTTCGATCCATGATTATCGGTGAAACGGAAATTTTAGGCCAGATCGCCGGGGCTTGTGAAGTACCCGGAAAACTTGGTAGGGAAACGCCAATCTTGAGCGCGTTGTTTAAAAAGACATTACAGTTTGCCCGGCGTATCCGGGTACAATCCTTGATCGGCAAGCATAGTACTTCACTTACAACATTAATGATGAAGGAACTGAAGCATCATTTTGACGACCCTGCTCAGCAGCGGGTTTTAGTTTTAGGGAATGGTGAAATTGCCCAAAAAACGATTCAAGTCTTGTTATACAATGGACTTCAAACCATGATGCTTACCAGAAAAAGGCTGGCAAAGCCATTGGATTTTGTTGGAGATTTAACCCCTGTCTATGGGTATGAGAATTTACCGCGACTCATGATGGCCAATGAAGTTATCATTGCAGCAACATCAGCGCCCCATTTGCTCATTAAGGAGGAACATCGACTCCTTCTTTCCGGTAAGCTTCTGATTGATTTTTCTTTCCCGCATAATATTGATCCGGCGCTTTCTAAGAACGGCAACTTTCTTTGGGATCTGGACTATTTTGGAGCGATATCCCGCCGGAATTCACAATTGGAACAGTTGGCGGTCATGAAGGCGAAGGCTTTATGCCAACAAGCGTCAGGAAAGATCTACTTACAATTTTTCAGTATCGAAAGTTTCCAACCCAAGGCATTGATTTCTTAAATTTAAGGAGGCCTGAAGATTGCAATATGTGATCGGAACAAGAGGCAGTAAATTGGCGCTGTTTCAGGCGGGTGAAGTCTTTCACATGATTCATGACAAAGCTCCTGAGGTAAACATAGAAATCAAAATTATAAAAACCCTCGGAGATCGGAAACCGGATTTGAATTTATTAACCAGTGAAGGTAAAGGGGTCTTTTGTAGCGATATTGAAAAAGCCTTATTAAATGGTGAAATTGACTTAGCTGTTCATAGTATCAAAGATTTGCCCGGCTCTTTACCGGATGGATTGGTATTAGCGGCTTTTTTGGAACGGGAAGACCCCAGGGAAGTTTTAGTAAGCCGGGAAGGATGTAAATTTGTGGAATTGCCGGTGGGGGCACGGATCGGTACCAGTAGTGTGCGGCGCTTGATGCAATTAAGAAACAAACGGCCGGATTTGGTATATTTACCTATCCGGGGGAATGTGGAAACCCGGATTCACAAAGTAATGACCGGTGAGTTTGACGCTACCATTTTGGCGCTGGCGGGAATCCGCAGATTAGGGCTGGAAGAGACGATCAGTGAATATTTTCCGGTAACTGAAATAATTCCGGCACCGGGTCAAGGGTGTATCGGAGTTGAAGTCCGTGAAAAAGATATTGAACTCAGAAAATTGATGAAAACCATCAACCATGAACCGACTGCTACTCAGGTTCTGGCAGAACGGGCCTTTTTGCAGAAAATCAATGGTAACTGTGAAACAGCTGCCGGTGTTTATACGCGGATCAAAGAAGGAATGCTGGAATTAACCGGGTTGTTTGGAAAAGCGGATGGGCAGTTGAAAAAGGCCTTCGTTTGCGGATCTTCCGATAAACCGGAGAAGCTGGGGCTTGAATTAGCTGAAAGATTACTTAAGACAGGGAGCTAATCATGTTACAAGGATATGTCTGCCTGATTGGAGCGGGCCCTGGAGATCCCGGACTTATTACTCTAAAAGGGTTGGAATATTTACGCCGGGCGGATATTCTTCTCTATGATCACCTCATCTCCGGATCATTGCTATTGGAAGTACCTGAAACCTGTGAGCGGATTGATGTGGGGAAAAGAGGCGGACAACCTTCGGCTGTTCAGAGTTGGATTAATGATTTGTTGATCTCACATGCAAGAGCAGGAAAGTTTGTGGTTCGTCTTAAAGGGGGTGACCCTTTTTTGCTGGGGCGGGGTGGAGAAGAAGCCATGGCGTTGGTGGAGGCCGGAGTCCCGTACTTGATGGTTCCGGGTATTTCTTCAAGTTTAGCTGTACCCGCTTATGCCGGGGTTCCTGTGACAGACCGGCGTTTCTGTTCCGGAGTGGAGATCACTACCGGCTTTTCAACCCGGAATGCATCGATGCCGCATACGAAAGTGATCCTAATGGCTCTCAATCACCTTCAGGATATTGTTTCCGACCTGTTAACACAGGGATATGCCGCTAACACTCCGGCATGTCTTATTTCCCAGGGTACTACCGCATTGCAAAAAGTAGTTTCAGGGGAACTTGCTCAGCTGGATTCATTGATTCAAACCCATCCAATTTCAACTCCAGCCCTGCTGGTTGTGGGGGATGTTGTTCGCTTGGGGAAAAAATTAGACTGGCGTTACCGTTTACTGCTGGCGGGCAAACGAATTCTTTGGACCCGGCCCTTTGGCCGTGATGCGTCTTCATTAGATGAGCTTTCAGTCGCCGGAGCGGAAGTTATCAAATTACCAATGGTTGAAATTCGGGACGTATCGGAAGAAGAGCGCCGGGAAAAGGTTGTCAGGGCCCGGGAATATGATTATTTGGTATTTACCAGTGCGACGGCTGTAGAAGTCTTTTTTGATACATTGTTGAAAATGAAAGAAGATTGGCGTTATTTGGGTCAGGCCGAGATAGTGGTGATCGGTAAAAAAACCGGTCTAGCGCTTTGGATGAAGGGCCGGAAACCGGATGTGACTGCGACAGCGTCAAATAGCCGGGCATTATTGGATACGTTGCTGCCGATGGTAAAAAAGACTGAGCGGATTGCTTTATATCGTGCCCATCAAACTTTACCCGATTTGGCAGAGGGCTTGTCCGGAGCGGGGATTTCATTTGATGATTTTACTCTGTATGATCTAGTCTGTCCATCCTATTCAGCCGAACTGATCCAAAAGATTCTTGAATACCCATTTGAAGTAGTCGTATTAACCTCTCCTTTGGGAGTAGCTAATTTTTTTAGGGTTATGGCGGAAAGCGGCATCATAATGGACTCACAGACTCGATTTGCATGTCTGGGGCTGAGAACGGTCAATGAACTACAAAAATATAATTTAGAATCTTGGTTGACCATTCAAAAACCGGATATTGATGAGTTGATAAAGCAATTGTTGCTCCGGTTAGCGAACCATGAAAAAACTTTATGAGGAGGACAATTGAGATGTTTCCAAACACTCGCTTGCGAAGATTGCGACAAAGTCCTGAATTACGGAGTATGCTGCAGGAGACCCGGCTTGATTTCCGGGAACTCATTATACCGTTATTTGTGATCGAAGGAGCGGGAATCACCGAAGAAATTTCGGCTATGCCGGGAATATACCGTTATTCCATCGACCGGCTTTTGAGTGAGCTGGAAGCCCCGGTTTATCATAAAATTGGTGGGATTTTATTATTTGGGGTCCCTTCCCAAAAAGACGACAGCGGGAAGGGAGCTTGGGATGAACAAGGAATTGTACAACAGGCTTGCCGGGAGATTAAACTTCATTATCCAAAATTACTGCTTATTACCGATTTATGCCTTTGTCCCTATACCAGTCACGGGCATTGCGGTCTACTAGATTCCAAGGGCCGGATCGATAATGATCCTACCTTGGAAGTATTAACGAAAGCCGCCATATCCCATGCGGTTGCCGGAGCCGATATTATCGCTCCCTCGGATATGATGGATGGAAGAGTCGGGGCTATCCGTCAGGGTCTGGATCAAAACGGTTTTCAAGACAAGCTGATCTTATCTTATGCCGCCAAGTTTGCCTCGGCTTTTTATGGCCCATTCCGGGAAGCCGCTCACTCTGCACCCCAGTTTGGCGATCGCAAGAGCTATCAAATGCCACCAGCTAATCGCCGGGAAGCTTTACGGGAAATGGAAGAGGATGTGATGGAAGGCGCCGACCTGATGATGGTCAAACCGGCTTTGGCTTATTTGGATATCTTAAATCAGGCCCGAAACAGATTTGATGTTCCGTTGGTGGCTTATAATGTCAGCGGCGAATATGCCATGGTTAAAGCAGCGGCACAGGCTGGGTGGATTTCAGAAGAACAAATTGTCGAAGAAACCCTGATTTCCATTAAACGGGCTGGAGCTGATCTGATTATTACTTATCATGCCAAAGATTTTTATCGCTGGAAGAAGGTGGAGTCATAATGTCTTCAATTTGGGAACGAGCCCAAAAGGTAATGCCTGGAGGTGTAAACAGTCCGGTGCGTTCTTTTGCAAAAGTCGGTATGGAGCCTATTTTTGTCGAATCGGCCCACGGGGCTTATCTTACCGATGAACGGGGCCAAAAGTATTTGGACTATATTTGTTCTTGGGGTCCGTTGATTTTTGGTCACAGCTACGAGCCGGTCATCGAAAAAGTAGCGGAATGCTTGCGGAAAGGTACTAGTTTTGGCTTGGCAACCGCTTTGGAAGTGGAATTTGCCGAACTTTTAACCCGGGCGGTGCCTTCATTGGAAATGGTCCGTTTGGTTAACTCCGGCACGGAAGCCACGATGAGCGCGATCCGCCTTGCCAGGGGATTTACCCGGCGTGAAAAAATCATTAAATTTGCCGGATGTTATCACGGCCACAGTAATGAGTTGTTGGTGGCAACAGGTTCCGGTGCCCTTACTTTCGGCTCTCCTGAGAGTGCCGGGGTTACCTCTCATGCTGTGCAGGATACTTTGGTATTACCCTATAATGATCGAAAGGCTGTTGAAAAAGTTTTTGCCGAGTACGGGGAGGATATCGCTGCTATTATTGTGGAGCCGATTGCCGCTAATATGGGATTAGTCTCGCCCCAGGAAGGATTCTTAGCTGGTTTACGGCGTGTTACCAAGGAATATAAGGCGTTGTTAATTTTTGATGAAGTGATCACCGGGTTTAGAGTAGCATACGGAGGCGCACAAGAGTTATATGGGGTTATTCCGGATTTAACTTGTCTGGGCAAGATTATTGGCGGGGGATTCCCGATCGGGGCCTACGGCGGTCGTAAAGAGATCATGGAAATGATCTCACCGCTGGGTCCGGTCTATCAGGCGGGTACTCTTTCAGGAAATCCGGTGGCGGTTACGGCAGGAATGGAAACCATTCGACTTCTGAAACAAGGCCATGTTTATGATCAATTGCAGAGTAAGGGAGATTATTTGCGGAATGGATTGCGGCAGATTGCCAAATCGAAGGGTGTGAAGCTGCAGATTACCGGGGTTGGTTCATTGACCGGGGTATTTTTTAGCGAGGAGATTGTGGATTGTTATGAAAAAGTATTAAAAGCAAGCAAGGAATTGTATCAAAATTTCTTCCGTGCCAATTTGAAAAAAGGAATTTTACTTCCACCATCCCCTTATGAAACAATTTTTATTTCAACTGCTCATACTCAGGAGGATTTGGATGGGACATTGGAGGTTTGGAATGGTGTATTGAATACATGGAAATAATTTAAAAGACGCCCTACAACATGGTTGGCGTTTGTCTGAGAAAGGAAATTTTTTACGGGTAGTAGAATATCTTATTATTTATGAAGGACTATGGCCTATTTTAAGGCGGTTTAACGACATCGCCAATAAAAAAGATTGACAATTCAGGAATGATTTAGTAGCATATTAAATATAATTAAATTTATAGGAATACTTTATTTTATCGGCGGGAACGATAAAATTTTTTAATATTATTTATGAGTATTCCGATGGGTTTAAAAATTAAACTTTAAAGGGGGTCTAGATTTTGCGGAAAAAAATTATTTTGGGGTTGTTGCTTATTGTGCTTTTAGCGGTTGGAGCTATTTCATTTGCCGGAGCTGAAGGAGAAATTACTTTACTTAACGTCTCATATGATCCGACCCGTGAATTGTATGAAAACTATAATGCTGCTTTTGCGAAATACTGGAAAGCCAAGACAGGCCAAACGGTGGTTATTAAACAATCCCACGGCGGTTCGGGAGCACAGGCTAGAACGGTGATTGACGGTTTGGAAGCCGATGTAGTGACCCTGGCGCTCGCGTATGATATTGATGCCATTGCTGATTCAAAACTGCTGCCAACCAATTGGCAGAAAAGGTTGCCTAATAATAGTACACCCTACACTTCAACGATTGTATTCTTAGTTCGCAAAGGGAATCCGAAGGAAATTAAGGATTGGGATGATCTTGTGAAACCGGGAATTTCCATCATCACACCAAACCCTAAAACCTCCGGTGGAGCCCGTTGGAACTATCTGGCTGCTTGGGGTTATGCATTAAAACATAACAATAATTCTCAAGAAAAAGCCAAGGAATTTGTAAAGAAGTTGTTTAAGAATGTTCCAGTACTTGATTCAGGCGCTCGTGGCGCTACCACGACCTTCGTGCAACGCGGAGTCGGCGATGTTTTACTGGCATGGGAAAATGAAGCGTTTTTAGCTATCAATGAACTTGGAAAAGATAAGTTTGAAATTATTGTGCCATCATTAAGTATCTTGGCCGAGCCTCCGGTAGCGGTTGTTGATAAAGTAGTTGACAAGCGGGGTACCCGGAAAGTCGCTGAAGCTTATCTAAAATACCTTTATACTCCGGAAGGACAAGAAATCGTAGCCCGGAATTATTACCGGCCGCGTTTAAAATCGGTAGCCGATAAGTATGCGCATCAATTTCCGAAGATTAAGTTAATCACAATTGACGATACTTTCGGCGGTTGGCAGAAAGCTCAAAAAACCCATTTTGAGGATGGCGGTACCTTCGATCAAATCTATCAGCCTCAATAATAAATTAAGTTAACAGTGTGATTACCGGCAATTTTGTCAAAATATCCTGTCAAAATTTTATTTTGCAGGATATTTTAATTGTTAAGTTTGTGGATGGAATATTGACACAAAATTTGATATATAGTAATATTATATCATTAATCCCATGAGCATAGTATGAATTATGCTTAGCAAATCTGGCTTTTAAATATGGTAACCGGAGTTTTACAATGGATATTTTGAAACGGCATAAGATTTTACCGGGTTTTGGCCTGACTTTGGGTTATACAGTCTTTTATATGAGTTTTATATTACTCATTCCATTAATGGTGTTATTCTTAAAAACAGCCTCTCTCAGTTGGGAGCAGTTTTGGGGGATTGTAGCAACTCCCCGGGTACTGGCGGCGTTTCGCTTAAGTATAGGCGCTTCTATAATCAGCGCGTTAATTAATAGCATATTTGGATTGATGATTGCTTGGGTGCTTACCCGTTACAGTTTTCCAGGAAAAAAGCTCATGGACTCTTTGATTGATTTACCTTTTGCAATGCCGACTGCAGTTGCTGGGATAGCACTTACTTCTATTTATAGCAGCAATGGATGGGTCGGCCGGTTTTTAGAGCCGCTTGGCGTTAAAGTTGCTTTTGCGCCTCTCGGCGTGATTATAGCCTTGACATTTATCGGTTTGCCTTTTGTCGTACGAACCGTACAACCGGTATTAGAAGATTTTGAAAAGGAAATCGAGGAGGCTGCTGCGAGCCTGGGGGCCAGCCGTGGCCAAACTTTTTTGCGGGTTATCTTTCCCACCTTAATTCCCAGTTGGCTGACGGGTTTTACATTGGCTTTTTCCCGGGCCTTGGGAGAATACGGTTCAGTGGTTTTTATTTCCGGTAATATGCCGATGCGAACGGAAATCGTTCCGCTACTGATCATCACCAAACTGGAACAATTTGAATATAGCGGCGCTACGGCTATCGCCGTTGTAATGCTGGTGCTATCCTTTTTATTGCTTTTATTAATCAATTTGGGCCAGTGGTGGAATCGTAAACGTTACTTTGTAATGAAGGATGTTAAATCCGATGTCAATTAATCCTTTAACAAAACAATCTATTACCGTGCAACCCACATCAGTTACTGAATCAGTTGGTGTCCGATGGTTGATGATTGGTATTTCTTTTATTTTTATTGGGTTATTTCTCATTTTACCTTTGGTGGCTGTATTTGGCCAAGCATTTGTCAAGGGTTTGTGTGCTTACTTTGATGCCATCCGCCAACCCGATACGTTTGCAGCCATTCGTTTGACCTTGGTAACTGCAGCCATTACGGTCCCCCTGAATTTAATCTTTGGAGTAACTGCAGCGTGGGCTATCAGTAAATTTGAGTTTTGGGGAAAGAACATTTTATTAACACTGATTGACTTGCCTTTTGCCATCTCGCCGGTGGTGTCGGGTTTGATATATGTGTTATTGTTCGGCCGGCAGGGTTGGCTTTGGCCTTGGCTCTCAGAACATAATATCAAAATCGTATTTGCGGTTCCTGGGATAGTACTGGCGACGATCCTGGTAACATTTCCGTTCATCGCCAGGGAACTCATTCCCTTAATGCAAGCCCAGGGCGATGAAGAGGAAGAAGCGGCCTTGGTTTTAGGCGCTAATGGTTGGCAAACATTTTTTCGGGTTACGCTGCCCAACATCAAATGGGGTTTACTATATGGGGTTATCCTTTGTAACGCCAGGGCCATGGGTGAATTCGGCGCCGTTTCAGTTGTTTCCGGGCATATCCGGGGGCTCACGAATACTATCCCGCTACAGGTAGAGATTCTTTACAATGAATATAATTTTACCGCCTCATTTGCGGTAGCATCTTTATTAGCTTTATTAGGACTGGTTACATTGGCTGTTAAGAGTTTCGTTGAATGGAAAACGGCCCATTAACAAAACGTTGATCGGCAGGAGATGGCTATGGGAATTGAAGTTCAGCAAGTAAATAAAAATTTCGGCAATTTTCGGGCTTTGCAGGATATCAACCTCGATATCCCTACCGGAGAACTGGTGGCGCTGCTTGGCCCTTCCGGTTCGGGAAAAACTACTCTGTTACGGATTATCGCCGGCTTAGAAGTTCCTGATACGGGAAGAATTTATTTTCATGGTGAAGATACGACCGGTCAACGTATCCAGGAACGTAAAGTCGGTTTTGTCTTTCAACATTATGCTTTATTCAAACAAATGACGGTTTTTGAAAATGTTGCATTTGGTCTGCGGGTTCGTCCCCGTAATCAGCGGTTACCGGAAAAAGCGATCCGAGATAAAGTTCATGAGTTGCTGAAATTAGTGCAAATGGAATGGCTGGCTGACCGTTATCCGAATCAATTATCGGGCGGGCAACGGCAACGTATCGCCCTTGCCCGGGCCCTGGCGGTTGAACCGAAAGTGTTACTGCTTGATGAGCCTTTTGGGGCCCTCGATGCTAAAGTCCGTAAAGAGTTACGCCGTTGGCTGCGACATTTACATGATCAAATTCATATTACCAGCATTTTTGTAACCCATGATCAGGATGAGGCGCTAGAGGTTGCTGATCAAGTGGTCATTATGAATCAAGGAAAAATTGAACAGATTGGGTCTTCGGAAACAGTATACGACCATCCGGCGAACTTGTTCGTTTATAAGTTTTTGGGCAATGTCAATCTGTTTCGGGGCCGGATCAGTAATGGACAAATCCATATTGGGACTAGCGTTTTCGATGTATCCAAGGAAGCTGTCAAATCTAATGATAAAGCTGTAGCTTATGCCAGACCCTATGAGCTGGAAATTGATAAGCAATGTAATGAATTAACCAACATCGAGGCCGTGATTGTCTATATCCGGGCTATTGGCCCTATTATTCGTTTGGAGTTAAAACGAACCGATAGTGGCGATTTGATTGATGTCGAGCTCAATAAAGAGAAATATCAGTCACAGACTTTTGAATGCGGGGAAAAGGTTTTTGTCGGATTACGGAATCCTCAATTGTTTGTAGAGGATTATTCAATATGATTAAACCTCGATCCGGCAAGTAAGTGACAATTTTCCGGCGATGGCGCAGAAAAATTGGCCGGATCGGTGTTTTTGAACCAACAAAGTTGGTTACAGAATCCGGCAAGTTCTTAATTGAAGAGGTTCTGAAAGTTGCTTGCCGGATTCATGTTAAAATCGGGATTTTTTATTGACAAGGTGAACAGGAGGATTTTTATGAATCTAGTGATTAGTGGTAAAGCGGAAACATTGGTTTTAAAAGAGAAAACCGTCTTGGAATTGCTGAAAGTAAAAAATGTTGAGATGCCCGAGATGGTTTCGGTGGAATTAAACGGCGAGATTTTGAGACAGTCCGAATACGGAACAACTCTCGTCAAAGATGGCGATCAGGTGGAGTTTTTGTATTTTATGGGTGGCGGAAGCAGTATTTGATAGTTAAAAAGTTATTCAAGCGTATTGATGCAATAAAATACCGGTTTAAATGGAGATAAACTATGTCGAATCCGTGGGATTTTGAGACCCGCTCTATTCATAGCGGGTTTGATCAGGATGAAAAAAACGGTGCTACGGCTGTACCAATTTATGAAACAGCATCTTTTGCCTATAACACGGCGGAAGAGCTGGCGGATGCCTTTCAAAACCGCAAATTTGGTTACTTATATAGCCGGATTACCAATCCGACAGTTTCAGTGCTGGAACAAAGGATAACTGCTTTGGAAAATGGGCGTGGGGCAATTGCAACGGCATCCGGTATGGCGGCTATTGCAACGGTTCTGTATGCTCTGGTGAAACCTGGTGACGAGATTGTTTCAAGCAGAAGTTTATTTGGCGGTACCTTGCAATTATTCAAAGAAATCTTTATTAGTTTCGGTGTGAATGTCATTTATGTTGATCCTACGGATAGTAACGCTTTTGAAAATGCTGTTACTTCACGGACTCGCTTGTTTTTTGTTGAAACCATCGGCAATCCTAAGTTGGATGCTGCTAATTTTACTGAAATTGCCGTAATTGCTCAAAGAAATAATATTCCACTCGTTGTCGATAGCTCCTTAACGACCCCTTACTTGTTTGAAGCCAAAGGATACGGCGCCAATGTTGTCATTCATTCCACTTCTAAATATATATCCGGAAGCGGACATACCATTGGTGGTGTTTTGGTTGATTTGGGAAATTATGACTGGTTCAATGCCCGTTCGGAATCAATCAGAGAGTCAGCTCAAAAAGCGGGTGACTTTGGCTTTTTAGCCCGATGTAGACGGCAAGTATTGCAAAATACCGGTGGCTGTTTATCACCTTTCAATGCCTATTTACAATGCCTGGGATTGGAAACTTTGGCGCTTCGGATGGAAAAGCACTGCAGTAATGCTTTGGCTCTGGCCCGATTCTTGGCGGAACATCCACGGGTTCAGTCAGTTTGCTACCCAGGCCTAGAGACCCATGCCAATTTTGAAGTCGCCAAAAACCAATTTGGAGCTAAATTCGGTGGTTTGCTTACCATTCGCCTGGGTAGCTTGGAAAGATGTTTTGAATGGATTCGCCGTTTAAAAATCGCTAAGAATCTGGCCAATCTGGGTGATGCTAAAACGGTAGTCATACATCCAGCTTCAACTATTTATTGTACCTGTAGCGAAGAGGAACAAATAGCTGCAGGTGTTTATCCGGATTTGATCCGGGTTTCGGTTGGAATCGAAAGTATCCATGATATAATAGACGATTTTGATCAAGCTTTAGCGGAGGTCTAAAGAATGAATTTAACAGAAAGCCAAATTGAACGGTACAGCCGTCATATTATTTTAAAAGATGTTGGCGGTAGCGGCCAGGAAAAGATTTTACAGTCCAAGGTCCTGATTATCGGAGTCGGAGGGTTAGGAGCTCCGGCTGCGCTTTATTTGGCAGCGGCCGGTGTTGGAACCATCGGGATCGTAGATGCCGACAGTGTCGATTTAAGTAATTTGCAGCGCCAGATTATTCATTTTACAGCGGATGTCGGTAGGGCTAAAGTGGTATCAGCCCAGGCCAAAATGGAAGCCATCAATCCGGATGTGAAAGTTGTCCCTTATCAAACCCGGGTTTACTCTGAGAATATCGCTGAAATCATTCAAGATTACGATTTTATCATCGATGGTACCGACAATTTTCCAACCAAATTTTTGGTTAATGACGCTTGCGTACTGGCAGGAAAACCTTTCTCCCACGGTGGAATTCTGCGTTTTAACGGTCAAACCATGACCTATGTACCAGGAAACGCCTGTTATCGGTGCGTCTTCCCCGAACCTCCACCCAAAGGAGCCGTCCCCACTTGCAGTCAGGCTGGGATTTTAGGAGCTGTAGCCGGTATGTTAGGGACGATTCAGGCGGCTGAAGCATTACGGTATATCATTGGTAAGGGAAAGTTGCTAACGAACCGCTTGTTAACCTTTAATGCCCTGGACATGGAGTTCCGGACTATTAATCTCCATCAGAATCATCGCTGCGCTATTTGCGGTGAAGAACCTTCCATTACTGAATTGATCGATTACGAATTGCCTGCTTGTGATCTGCGGGGAGGGAATCATGCTTAAAATACCGGTTGTTTTGCAGCAAGAAATGATTGATTTAGCCAAGAGGGATAGTCCCATTGAAATCTGCGGTTATCTTAGCGGTAACGGTGAAGCCGCCAAAAAAGTGATTCCTTTGACTAATACCGATCACAGCGCCGAGCATTTTTCTTTTGACCCCAAAGAACAATTTCAGGCTGTCAAGAATGCCCGGGCCACAGGTCATGAATTAATTGCGGTCTATCATAGTCATCCGGCTTCACCAGCTCGTTTATCCGCCGAAGATCTTCGACTGGCTAACGATCCGCGCATTGTTTATATCATTGTATCATTGCAAAATCCGGAAGAACCGGTACTGAAAGCTTTTAATGTCAATGCGGGAGCTGTTACCGAGGTCGCTATTTTATCAAGTGAAGGATGTGAATGATATGAGTTCCAGTGTCCGAGAAATTGATTTGGCTGCTTACAAAAAGGTCGGGATGATTCAACAGAAACAGCAAGAATATTTCGCCATGCGTTTGCATGGAGTAGGCGGTGATTTTACCGCCGCACAGATCAAAAAAGTTGTAGAAGTAGCTGAAAAATACGGGCGCAGTCAAATTCATCTGTCGACCCGGCAGGGAATCGAGATTCATTTTGTCCATTACACCATGCTGGAAGAAGCCCGTATGGAATTGGAAAAAGCCGGAATCATGATGGGCGCCTGTGGACCCAGAGTCAGGGTTGTGACTGCCTGTCCTGGTGAGGCTACTTGCCGTTGGGGCATTATTGATACAAAACCGGTGTCTCAGGACCTGGATAAAAAATATTTTCGCCAGGATACCCCTCATAAATTTAAAATGGCGGTTACCGGATGCCCCCATAATTGTGCTAAAGCAACGGAAAACGATTTGGGCATCATGGGCGGGATATTGCCGCACTGGCAAAAGGAAAGCTGCACTCATTGCGATCTTTGCATCCACAGCTGTCCGACCCAGGCCATTTACCAAAAATCCGGAGAGTATCATTTTGATGAATCCAAATGTATTTATTGCAGTATTTGTACTTCCAATTGTCCTACGAACTCTTGGGTGGCCGCTAAGAAAGGATATACCCTATGGATTGGCGGCACGATGGGTAAAGTCCCCCGCCTTGCCTCTCGGCTCAAAGTTTTGATCGAGACTCAGGATGAGCTTTATCAACTGGTGGAGCGAATCATTGAGTATTACCAGGCCAATGGCAAAAAGCGGGAGCGGTTTGGTCATATGATCGATCGCTTGGGTGAGGCGAAAGTGAAGGAGGAGATCTTGAGTGGCACAAGAGCCTAAGAAACGTCTTGATTTGCATGGAGTCATTTGCCCTATGAATTTTGTCAAAACGAAACTGGCTTTGGAAGACTTGACCCCCGGCGATCTGTTGGAGATCATTATTGATGAGGGTGATGCCATGCTCAATGTGCCGCGAAGCATCAAGGAAGAAGGGCATAAAATCATTAAAGTTATTCCACTGGGTGAGACCTTTCAAATATTGATTGAAAAGGGGCAATCATGAAAGATAAAGTTCCAGACTTGCAGCAACAATTTCAAAATAGCACGGTTCCGGAATTGCTTCGTTTTTTTTTAGAGAAATTTGAAATGCGGATTGCTTTAGCTTCCAGTTTGGGAGCCGAGGATCAAGTTTTAACCGATCTTATTTTAAAAATCGATCCCGGAGCCCGGATTTTTATATTGGATACAGGCCGCTTGCCGCAAGAAACCTATGAAACGATTGCCAATAACATGGCCCATTATAGCCGGAGCTTTGAAATTTATTTCCCCCAGACTTCAGCGGTGGAATCTTTGGTGAGCTTAAACGGGCCTGATTTATTTCACGAAAGTATTGAAAAACGTCACCAATGTTGCACAGTTCGCAAAGTCGAACCTTTACAAAGGGTTTTGAACACTCTGGATGTTTGGATAACCGGCTTGCGGCGGGAACAATCGGTGACCCGTCAGGAAATTCAGAAAATTGAATGGGATGAAACTAATCAATTGCTAAAAATCAATCCGTTGATAGACTGGAGTACTGAGCAAGTATGGCAATATATCCGGGGAAATAAGATCCCCTATAATAAACTCCATGATCAGGGCTATCCCAGCATCGGATGCGCCCCTTGTACCCGGGCAGTAAATCCGGGTGAAGATATCCGGGCAGGCCGCTGGTGGTGGGAAGCTCCCGAACACAAGGAATGCGGACTGCATTTTAGGGATGGAAAATTAGTGCGGAGGAACCAATCGTGAATCAACTGGAGAAACTTGAGAGTCAAAGTGTTTTTATTTTACGGGAGGCTTATCGGGAGTTCAAAAACATTTGTATGTTATGGTCTATCGGTAAAGATAGTACCGTATTGTTATGGTTAGCCAGGAAAGCATTCTTTGGACATGTTCCTTTTCCTTTGGTCCATATCGATACTTCCTATAAGATACCGGAAATGATCGCCTATCGTGACAAGCTGGCTTATGAATGGAATCTGCAAATGATAGTCGGTTCCAATCAAAGGGCTTTGGCGGAGAAGCAAACTTTTCCCGATGGCAAGGTTGACCGGATTGCTTGTTGCAAGTTATTGAAATCGGAAGCGCTAAAAAATACCTTATCCGGCGAGTGGCCCCGTTATAAATTTGATCACCAGCAGCGGCAATATAGAATAGATTCCAATAAGGAGCCTTATACTGGTGTTATCGTAGGGGTGAGAGCTGATGAAGAGGGCAGCCGCTCCAAAGAGCGGTATTTCTCACCACGGGACAGGCAAAATGAATGGGACGTCGGGGACCAGCCTCCGGAGCTATGGAACCAATTCAAGACCGATTTTGCACCGGGAACTCACATACGGATTCACCCATTGCTTGACTGGACGGAACTTAATATTTGGGAATATATTCAAAAAGAAAACATTCCCGTTACATCTCTTTATTTTGACAAGGGAAAAGGAATAAGATACCGTTCTCTGGGCTGTTTTCCATGCACCAAACCGGTGGAATCGACATCGACAAATGTCGCGGAAGTTATTGAAGAACTCAGAAGCGGTAAGTTTGCCAATATTGCCGAAAGATCGGGACGGGAGCAGGACCGGGAAGATGGCGGCAGCCTTGAAACTTTAAGACGGGATGGTTACATGTGATGAACTTCGATGAAGAACAAATGAATATTGTCATTGTCGGCCACGTCGATCACGGTAAAAGTACAGTGATTGGAAGGCTTCTTGCCGATACCGGATCATTGCCTAAGGGGAAATTGGAACAAGTCAAACATAACTGTGAATTAAATGCCAAACCGTTTGAATATGCTTTCCTTTTGGATGCCTTAAAGGATGAGCAAAGCCAAGGGATCACCATTGACACAGCCCGTTGCTTTTTTAAAACGGCCAAAAGGCACTATATCATCATCGATGCTCCCGGACATATTGAGTTCCTGAAAAATATGATCACCGGAGCTGCTAGGGCCGAAGCCGCACTTCTGGTGATTGATGCCAAAGAAGGGGTTCAAGAAAACTCCAGGCGTCACGGTTTTATGTTATCACTTCTTGGTATCAGCCAGATTGTCGTTTTGGTCAATAAAATGGATCGGGTGGGTTACAACCAAGAAAACTTTGAACAGGTCAAAGGGGAATACTTGGAGTTTCTGAAACGAATTAAAGTACAGCCGTTGGCATTTATACCGATATCTGCCAGAGAAGGAGACAATCTGGTTGCCCTATCCTCCCGGATGCCATGGTATCATGGTTTTCCCGTAATAGAGATGATGGATAGTTTGCAAAAGGAGAAACAAAAGGAACATCAGCCTTTCAGGTTTCCGCTTCAGAGTATATACAAATTTACGGAAGATGGCGATGAACGCCGGATTTTTGCCGGGACTGTGGAAACCGGTAACATTAGCGTCGGCGAAGAAGTAATCTTTTTGCCTTCCCGGAAAAAGTCACAAATTGAAAGTATCGAAGGGTTTAATGAACCGGGAAAAAGCTTGATCCAGTCCGGTTATGCCACGGGCTTTACGTTGAAAACCCAGATTTATGTCAAGCCGGGCGAGATGATGTGCCGGCTTGCGGAGAAATTGCCGAATGTGGGGACTGCTTTTAGGGCGAACATCTTTTGGATGGGAAAACAACCCATGCTTCCCGGTAAGAATTATAAAATGAAGATCGCCACCAACCGGGCCACGGTTTTTTTACGAAAGATTGAGAAAGTATTGGATGCCTCTGATCTCAGCAATAGTAAAAAGAAGGAAATTGATCGGTATGATGTCGCAGAATGCATCCTCCAAACTTTAAAGCCGATTGCCTATGATATTTTCCAGGAAATCGAAACCACTGGCCGGTTTGTAATTATCGATAATTATGAAATTGTCGGTGGTGGTATTATTACTGAAAGCATTTTGGATAAAGATTTAGTCACTGAAGATGATGTCACTGGAAGTGAACAACGTTGGGAAAAAAGTAATATTAGCCCTCTGACTCGAGCAGAGCGTTTTCACCAAAAACCGGCATTGATTTTATTTGCCGGTGAGTGGGATTCATTTCAGCAACAGTTGGCCAAAGTTTTGGAGGAAAAGCTGTTTCGGGAGGGTAGAGGCGTTTATTATCTTGGCCTTTCCAATTCGGCGAGCGGGTCGGATACTTCTTTGTCAAGTAATAGCGAGGAACGTGATGAAATGATCCACCGTTTGGGTAAACTGGCTCATTTCTTCGCGGATGCCGGTATGATTTTTATTACGAGTGTCCCCGGTTTCGATGAGAGCGAGTTTGAAATTTTGAACTGGAATGAATATGACCTATTATGGATTCATATTGACCAAGATAGTTTTGGAGATTCCAATGAGGCATTATATTTTACTCATCAAGATGATGTGGGAAATATAATTGAGATGATCAACAGGACATTATTAAAAAAAGGGATTTTGGAGGAATAATTGAATCATGAAGGACTTCTAGAATTCCATCTTCATTGTTCTCTAAAAATTGGTGTTGATGATATTGGAAGGCTCACTATTATGATAATAATGTGGGCTTTTTTGTTATATGAAATAACTGGGTTCTTGGAGAACAGAAACGATTCACTGAACGACAGAAAGGATTTACTTTGTGAGAGAAATGATTTTCTGAATGACAGAGAGGATTTACTTTGTGAGAGAAATAATTTTCTGAACGGCAGAGAGGATTTGCTTTGTGAGAGAAATGATTCTCTGGACGGCAGAGAGGATTTACTTTGTGAGAGAAATAATTTTCTGAATGACAGAGAGGATTTGCTTTGTGACAGAAACGATTCTCTGGACGGCAGAGAGGATTTACTTTGTGAGAGAAATAATTTTCTGAATGACAGAGAGGATTTACTTTGTGAGAGAAATAATTTTCTGAACGACAGAAAGGATTTGTTTTGTGACAGAAATGATTTTCTAGATGATAGAAAAAGATAATCGGTTGGGCGAAGGATGGTGGTTATCCCTACCAGGGACAAAGGGTCTGGTTTTAGGCTTTCAAGTTGGAACTCAAGCAAGTTAGAAAAGGTTAAGTGCCTTTCATTTTTTTGGTCCTTTTGCCCCTCATGGCCCTCACTGATTTTTTCCCACAGGTAAATGACATATTCTAAAATTCCGGTTTTTGGGAAAAAGATTAAAATACCTGCTAGAAATGTTTATGAGGGCCATGAGGGGGATGAGGCATAAAAAATATAAAGGATGGTTTGAAAAATGATGACGCCACAGGACACGAAGAAAAGCTTAGAACATTAGAATCCGTTGAATGCCGGTCAATTTTTTGGTTAAATCCGTCCAGTTCGGCGCTTTTTGAAAAAAGGTCGCCTTTTGTAAAAAGGCGCTGAATCTGTATAATCCTGGTCCTCTTTCTCATATTTTTTTGCCCAACCTATCCCCCCATATGGCCCTATGGTTTGAAGTTTGAAGTGTGAAAATTGGAAGTTAAAATGCGTGCAAAAGGCAAAAATCGGTTGGTTAGGGTAGGATATGTTGGCATATGGGGTGATTTTTTATGAATGAATGAATGAAAGAAAGAATGAAAGTAATTCGATGATGGGTCAGGAATGCAAAAAATCGTATTGAAAAGAGCAAGTTACATTTGGATTGATGAATGTTTTTGAATGCAACTTGGTGTGAGAAATGCAGGAATGGAACGATGATTAAGAGGAGTTATCGGATTTCTTGAAGATCGGCAAAGTAACCATAATGAATCGGAATAAAAGGCCTATTGATAATATTGGCTATTTCCGATAATATTTAGATAAGATTACATAATACAGGAGGAACTTATTATGAATGAAACTTTAGAGGTTATCAAAAACAGGAGAAGCATAAGAAAATACAAGTTTGAACAAATCACGGATTCTGAATTACAGACTATATTAGATGCTGCTTTTTTAGCGCCCATTGGCGAACCAAAAGGGCACTTTACCATAATTCAAAATAAGGACTTGCTTGATAGAATGGTTGATTCAATCAAAGAAAACTTCGTGAGTTCCGGTAGTGAAATTATGATTAAAAAAGTAAAAGACCCGCTCTACCATACCTTTTATAATGCTCCTACGGTAATTTTGATTTCTGCAGATGAAACTGCTCCATTGATGGAGATTCAATGCGGATTGGCGGCACAAAACATTATGTTGGCGGCAGAATCGTTGAACATCGGTTCATGTCTTATTTTGTCTTCCGGTATTCTTTTTAAGACGGGAAAAAGTAACGAATTTAAAAGGGAATTAGGCATTCCCGATGGTTATAATTTTGTATGCACTATAGCTCTTGGATACAAATATGGTGATGATCCGGTTACGCCACCAAGAGATAAGAATATAATCAATTATATAAAATAGCGAACCGGATATTAAAATTATCAAATGGAATATTGTAATCATTAAATAGGGGTCCCGGAAGATGTTCCAGAGTACCAGAGATGAACTCCGGAATCTGAGGACCTATAATTTTCACCATGAAGGGCATGAAGATGAAGAATTAAAATATGACCCGAAGATCACGGTGCGCGTGTGGCATAGTCCAGGCCATAGTTTTAAAGATCCCCCCTGAGCAACAGCAGTAAATTCAAAACAATGAGAGCTATGAGGGAGATGAGGGCTTTTAGTGATGTTCACAGGTGTGGTCATGCTCTCCGCAAGTATGCCCCTCTTCATGGGATGATCGCACTGAACATCGGGATTGTATTTCAGTTGTTTCAGAAGATAATCCGCCACAGCCTGGTCCGCGTCGCCAATGACCCCACCGAAAAATTGAATGCCGTTTTCGGTCAGCGCATTTTGGGCGCTGCTGCCAATACCTCCGCAGATCAGCACGGTAGCCTTCATATTTTTAAGAATATCAACTAATGCGCCGTGGCTGTTGCCGTCGGTGGAACGAATAGTAGCAGCGGTAATTTTACCTTCGTTGACTTCATAAACTTTGAATGTTTCAGTGCGTCCGAAATGTTGAAACACCTGCTTGTCTTCGTATGGTACTGCAATAATCATATGATATCTCCTCCTGTTTTTTAAAATGGGCCCTATCACTGGAATCAAACTGGGTCCGGCAGTTTCTTTTTTCCTGCTCGCCACAGCAGTTGCCGTTGAATTTATGGTTCTTCATCTCCCGGAGCCGAATTTTCTTTGCGGTGACAATGGCTACAGCCGCAGTTCGATGGCCTATCGTTGCAAAGAACATAATCACCCCCGTCAATGGGTAGCTCCATTCCGGCCACCAGGCATTTCGCTAACTTAACCCGAGCGCTGTTATAGATTGCTTGCGCCGTGGTGCGGGCGACCGCCATTCGCTCGGCGCATTCCTCCTGTGTCAGCCCTTCAAGGTCAATCAGCCTGATAGCCTCAAATTCGTCGATGGTCATCCCGATTGCCGGTACACTTGTTTTCGGCGTATCCAGCGGGCCAAAAATTTTTCTCTGGGGCATACAACATACCCGTCTGCATTTGTGGGGTCTTGGCATCGATTCATCGCCTTTTTAGTCAATTTATAATGTTTTCGGCATATGTCGATAATTTTTTTCTTTAAAAGCAAAGAAGACTTAAAAGAGCGTGAGGGCGGAGTTTTAATGTCCCCACCCGGGGCAAATACAGTAGATTTACAATAATGAGGGCGATGAGGGGGAGGAGGGCGTATAAATGAAAAGGATGTTTTGAAATTTTGTAAAGCATGGTTTTTTATTTTTTAGCCAACATGGATTTTTCGAAATCCCTGGTAGAAAAGTTTATGTTGAGGATGTTGGGGATGTGGGGGTAAAAATATAAAAGGGTGTAAAAAATTTGTAATAAAAATAAATGACGGGTTTGAGGGCTGATCGGTTTTGTTTATTGAACGGAAATGCCAAAACCATTAATGATTTGCCCTGGGGCCGATAAGGGACGGCGCGAACTTGTTCGTAAACCCATTCTACCGAAACCCCTAGGGCCAAAAGATATTCATTTGAAAATTGCCAATTTTTTAAATAAAAGTATTGGTTTTTGTAATGGAAACCGAAATAATAAATGTAAATATTTTACGTTTTGTTTGGAAGAGGGAAGGGCATGAGAGGGCGCCATAGCTAATAGAAAGGGGAAATCAATTGGACAATCCTTTAAACAGTACTGTACAAAGTTTGTTTGATTGGTGTTTACCTTGGATAACTGACCATACTTTGTAGTATAGGTATTACTATTTTCCTTTACTTTTCGGTGTATAGCAAAGAACGAAAAGATTATTTCGGCACAATAATGACTGGAATTATTGCCTTACTCCTTGCATTAATATCTTCCTTCGGCATACTCTTTACGCCAGTGGTTACTGTGACATTTAAATATTTAACATTTATTAGTCCTACGGTGTTTTTCCGGATTGATGTTTCGAAAGGAGAGTAGAGAATTGCCTTTAAGTAAGAAGAAAAATACTCCCGGGGTAAGAGTGGTTAAAGCTGAAAAGAAAACCCCAAGAGCATTAAATGACATTGATCAATTATTAAAAGAACTTGGAAAATAGATAAACGGAGAGCGTGTGGCCGTTTATTTTTTTATGGAATGAGTTTGATTGATTTTAAATGGCGTGGGTCCAAAGAAGACCGAGCCTTTTAGGAAAATCAGGAACTATCACATATATTGACAAACATATGTTCACATTGTAATATTGTATTTGAATGTTGATTTTTAAAAAGAGCTTCACTTGATAAACAAGAAGATGATAACATATAAGTTGGCTTGGTTTTCCAGGGTATTAAGAAGTACTATTCTTCTAACGATATATTGCCGGCTTAGCATTTTCCCGGTAAAACACGTAGAATCAAATCGGAGCGAGTTAGAGGATATAGCCTAAAGTGTCACGAGACTCCAAAATCCAGTAATTTAAAATTTGAGTCGATATGGCTCTTTTTTAATTGTATTGTCGTAATAAATTTATTCTGGTGTTATGGAAAGGAACAAATATGCGGATGTAGAATCCTTATAAAATTAAATTGAATAAGGTAATTAATATGGATAATGTATCTTCGGAAGTCCGAAAAAGAACAATGCAATCCGTAAAATCGTATAATACGAAATTAGAAAATAAAGTTATGAAGGCTTTATGGAGCAAGAACATACGCTATCGAAAGAATGTTAATGATCTAGTTGGTCATCCTGATATATCCATTAAGAATAAAAAAATAGTCGTTTTTATAGACTCCTGCTTTTGGCATGGGTGTCCAGAACATTGCCGGATGCCTCATACGAATGAAATCTATTGGAATAAAAAAATCGGAAATAACAAAACAAGAGATCAAAGCGTAAATAAATATTACGCTGATAAAGGTTGGACTTATGTTAGAGTCTGGGAACATGAATTGCGTGACAACTTTGATTTAACTGTAATGAAATTAGCGGAAATCATTAAGAACAACTGAGAGAGAAGGCAAGTTGATGAAAGTTCGTGGCGCAAAAAAGAGATTTATTAATTATACCGCTTTGGATTTTTTTGCAGGAAGCGGCCTTGTTACATATTCTTTGCGTCCTTATTTTAATGTTATCTGGGCAAATGATATTTGTCCTAAAAAGGCGGATGTTTATATAGATAATCATGGTGAGAACCATTTTTGCTTAGAGTCTATTGAAAATATCAATGGTAAAGACCTGCCGAAGACTGATTTATCTTGGGCGAGTTTTCCTTGCCAGGATCTCTCTCTCGCCGGTAAAGCAGAAGGAATTAACGCTAAACGAAGCGGCTTAGTTTGGGATTGGCTTCGCGTAATGGATGAGATGGAACAATGGCCGGAACTATTGGTGGCGGAAAATGTCGCGGGTTTCATAACCGGAGCGAAAGGCGAGAATTATAAAACCTTTCATAAGGAACTTACAAAAAGAGGCTATAAGGTGGGGCCGGTTTTGTTAGATGCGGCGAGATGGGTGCCACAATCCAGGCCGAGAATATTTGTTATTGCGGTAAAAAGCGATATTGAAATACCCGGAGAATTGAAAAGCGAGAATCCAAATTGGGTACATAGCGATGCGATGATTCGAATCCAGAACGAATTAAATCATTGGATATGGTGGAACCTTCCTGAGCCAACGCCGCGACAAAGCAATTTGACTGATATAATTGAATGGGATGCGCCGCGGGATAATCAGGAAAAGACCCGGAAATTATTGAGGCTACTTTCACCGCGACATTTAGACAAACTTAACGAATATGACGAAGTGGTCGCAACAGGTTATAAAAGGACAAGGAACGGTAAGCAAACACTAGAGTTGCGTTTTGATGGAATCGCCGGTTGTTTGCGGACACCTCAGGGTGGAAGCAGCCGACAATTTCTCATATTTAAAAATGGCGACAAATATTCGAGTCGCCTTCTCTCAATTCGAGAGATCGCAAGACTTATGGGCGCTTCCGAATCTTACATTTTGCCTGAGGTATATAATGACGCCTACAAAGCCATGGGAGACGCGATAGCTGTCCCCGCGGTCCAATATTTGACAGAGTTTTTGCTCTTCCCATTAATGAATGCGATTAAAATGCGGCGATGTGAAAAGGAAAACGATGATGGAGATCTTATTTCAGCGGCTTACGGATTATAGAAACGAAAAAAAGTTGTACTCAAAAGGAGAGTTGGCCACAATTCTTCATGTTTCGAGATTTGCGAAAGAAAAAGGACTTCCTCTTAATTCAGAAATGTTAGTCACAGAAGGCAAAGGACAAGTCCTTGGTCTGGGGAAGTCTAGAGTTCAATCAATTTTAAAACAATATGGCATTACAAAAGTCTTGGCGGAAGAAGGCGGACGGACAAGTCGGAAAAGTCTTAACAATATGTATGATTATGTGGGTTTCTTGAATGAACTGCATAAGGATGGAATTGCTGACGTTTCTAAAATTGAATCTTGGTGGATCGAGCGGGTTATTGAATATTTCGCGGCTCAACCTCTTGTGTTGAAATTTGATGCTAGCAAATCGTTGCAAGCGGTAATCGGAGATCTTTTGCAACAGGCTTTTAAACGGCAAAAAGATAATCCAGGCACAAAATACGCGGGGGCCATGCTTCAACATCTTGTGGGAGCGAAGCTTGCGTTGATCATGGGCGACGGACAGATTGAACATCACGGATTCTCTGTAGCTGATGCTGTCAGCAGCAGATCAGGGGATTTTATGCTTGATAATGTGATTATCCATGTTACTACATTGCCCGGAGAGGCATTGTTTCAAAAATGCGTTCGAAATATAGAATCTGGTTACAGACCGGTTATTGTAACATTATATAAAAGCTTGGCAGTGGCTTTTTCATTAGCGGATATGTGCGAAATGCAAGGAAGAATCGACATATTTGATGTTGAACAATTTATAGCGACGAATGTTTATGAATGGAGCAAGTTTAAGACATCAGAACAAAAAGTGACTATTACATCTTTGATCGATAAATATAATGAATTAATAGAAACTTATGAAACTGATCCGAGTTTGAAAGTCGCGTTTGAGTGATAATGGATTAATAAGAGGAGATCAAATGACCACAAATGATCAATTAATTCTTTCTGAATTCTTGCAACAACGAAAGGCTGAAATTGCCCAGGAAATGGATGAATCAAAGTTTTTTGAAATATTCGTTTCTGAGCAAATATTAAAAGACTTAGATCTATCATGGGATGAATTGGAAGAAGGAATTGTTGGAGCTGGTGGAGATGGCGGTATTGACTCAATTTATTTTTTTATTAATGGCGTATTAATACATGAGGATACAGATTTCTCTAATTTAAAAGGAGATATAAATATTGTCTTATATATCATACAAGCAAAAAGAAGCGCTGGTTTTTCAGAAGATGCTTTACATCGCTTGCGAAGTTCTATGTCTGATCTTTTAAATCTTTCTAATGATATTAAGTCTTTTTATGGGGTCTATAATCAAGAATTAATACAGATTATGGAAAGACTTAGAGTTGCATACCGTCGATTTGCGTCTCGCCTTCCAAAAATAAGTATTCAATTATATTATGCGACACAAGGAATAGAGATTCATCCTAATGTTGAACGTCTAGTAAATCCCCTTCGAGACTGTGTTTTAGAACTTTTTTCAAATGCGGAAGTTTCATTTGAGTTTACTGGAGCCAGAAATTTATTGGAATTAGCCCGAAAAAAGCCAAAAGAAGCATATGAATTACATTTCACTGATGCAATTCCTGGAAGAAAAAGTTATGTGTGTTTAGTCAATATAATGAATTATTATAGGTTTATTACTGATAAAAATGGTATTCCTATTATGAATCTCTTTGATGCGAATGTGCGCGATTATCAGCATGATGTCCAAGTCAATCTTGGAATTCGGGAGAGTCTAAGTAACCCTCAGGGAGAAGATTTTTGGTGGTTAAATAATGGGGTTACAATTATATGCTCGAAAGCTGTTTCCAGTGGAAAAGTATTAAATATTGAGAATCCTCAAGTGGTAAATGGACTCCAAACTTCCATGGAAATAATAGGACATTTTAAATCTAGTAAAATTCAATCTAGTGAAGAACGGTGTCTTCTTGTACGGGTTATTGAACCAGAAACTGAAGCGAGTTATGAACGAATTATTGTTGCTACTAATAGTCAAACAGGTATTCCGCTTGCTTCATTAAAAGCTAACGATCAAATTCATAGAGATATTGAAGATTTTCTTAAATCTAGAGATTGGTATTATGAAAGAAGAAAAAATCATTATAAAAATGAACAAAAACCATTAGAAAAGATAATAAGTATTTCATATATGGCCCAAGCAGTGATGGCTATTCTACTTGGAAGGCCTAATGATGCTCGTGCAAGGCCATCAACTTTATTAAAAAAACAGGAAGATTATCAAAAAGTATTTAATGATAAATATCCTTTGAATCTTTATCTTGTTAGCGCAATTATTCTTAAATCGTGTGAAAATTACCTAAGAGAAAAGGAATTGTTAGCTAAGGATATAATTAATCTTAAGTATCATTTGGCATTTTATGTCATAAGATTATATACAAAAACTGCGTCATTGTCTCCTGAACAAGTTACTTCGGTTCAATTAGATAGGTTAGATAATATCCTTTTAGAAAAATCATTAAAAGAAATTCAATTTATATATCATGAACTTGGGGGGAATGATCAGGTGTCTAAATCTCATGAGTTTGTGGAAGTATTATTTACTCAACTTGGTGAAGGGAACAAATAAAGGATATTTCTCAGCGCTTTTCCCAATTTGGTTTGGCCGGTACCGGCGGGATTTGATTTGGTTTTGAACAATTAAAGCTGGGTTGGGGGCTCATTCGGTTAGAGAAGCGAAGTTGTAATTAAGGGTTTGGTCTTACAATAATTAGAGTATCATATATTTTAATTCCGTGAATCTTTTATTCCCAACAAATAATCAGCCGATACCCCAAAAAATTTGGCAATTTGAATTAGGGTTGCAAATTCAGGTTCTCTTAAATCATTTTCGTAACGGTTGATAGTTGTTTTAGTAGTTCCAAGATTTTCTCCCAGTTGCCTCTGGCTTAGATTTGTTTCTTCCCGTAACTCGCGGAGTCGGATTCCAAATATCGTTTTAACTTTCAATTTAGTCACCTACCAATAGATTTTAAAAAAAGTTGTTATTAAATGTAAAAAGTAGTTGACAGGTACCCATTAGGTACCTATAATAAATTATAGAGAATGAATTCAAATAAGAATCAAAGATTAAATATTGTAAAAATAAACGAATAAAACAGGGTTATCTTTTAAATTTGGGAAAGGAAGCAAGGCCTTGTTTGAAATGCAACAATCAAGGGATAATTCTATACCCTCTAATAGCTTTTTGAGATAAACGTTGTTAATAGTTTATCATAAACCCCCTTTCCCCTCAACCCACGGGAATGATAAAAATCCGTAGCGCTATCATAAATCAGCGGCACCAACCAGCAATGATTTTAAAATCCGTTTAATCCGCCGCTTTCTTGCAAAGAAGGCGAGTAATCCTGGTTCAGACAGTGTTTTAGGCTCACACTAATCACCAAAGGAGGCCTATCCCTATGCCCATTGAAGGCTTCGTCATCTTGCAACGCCGTGGCCGTTACGGTATTTGTAATCCTAACGGAAACCAATGCCAGTTAAAAATCGATGACCGGATCGAAGTCGATACCGGAAAAGGCTGGATCGAAATGCGGGTTGGCTATGACTTTGAGGGATATTATCTGGATGGCAAAGAGATATCCTTTTATCCCAAGATGGTCTATGCCCGGCTGGTTGAAAACGGCAAAGAGAAATGATGAGGGTTGATATAAAAAAGTAAATGCATTGTGCGTATACGCACAATGCACGATAAAGAGAAATGCAATATATTAATCAGACCATCTCTTACCGGATAACAGAAATCAAAGTTTTTTCAAAAACGATTGTTGGGGATACACAAAGATTGTCCTCCCTGAATGACCAGCCCCGGGTTGGCCCTTAACAAAAATTGCGGCGAAATACCATATTGATTGGTCACCTTGTCCAGGGATTGTAATGCGGTTTTAAACCCGGCTGCAACTATACGGTCAGTGAACGGTCAGGATGTTTGCTGTTAATGATAGATCAAAGTAAAAAGTAAAAGAAAAGCAGATAAGTTACACTTTTATTCTTACAGATTTTAGAAGTCAAATAGGCAACTTGATAAGCAATTCGATAGGCCATAATTTTTTACAAACAAAAGATTTACGCCTTCAAGGAGGAAGGCGGGGCGACGTATCTTTTCTTGGATGAAAAACTACGGTCGCCATCGGAAGCCTAGGCTAAGTTGCCAGTCGAAAGGCCACGGAGGGCGGCGACATTCAAAAGCCCTGGATGAATAAGAGGAAGACCGGAACCTAGGTTCCGGCGGCTTTTTGGTGACTTTTTGGCCGCTCAAAAAGTTACCCAGCCGGTGGAAGCCGTGGACAAAAAGAATCGGCATTCATTTATCAAGAAATTAAAGGAAAGGCGAAAAAGGTTTAAATTTCAAACTTCGAACTATCTCTTCAAACTTAAAATAGGAGGTATTATCCAATGCTCACCGACAAAGACCTCGGCATCAAAAAATTCATCCTCGACCGTATCATGCAGATCGACGACGAGATCGTCAAAGACGACCCCGAATACAAAGAACTGGGTGAACGCCCGGATGAATTGCTTAAGCTGGTCGCCGCCAAACTTTCCCCGGAAGATAGTAAGCTGTTGAAAGAATACGACAATACCTACTTTGGTCCGATTTGCCGCAGGGAAGAGCTAATCTACAGCCAGGCGCTGATGGATGGAATATTGCTTGGATATTGGGTGGCGGTGGTGGGGCAAGGAATTGAAAAGATAAAAGTATAAAGAGTGAAAAGAAAACAACAATTGAGCGCTAATATTATTTTTTTTTGAATGGGCATCTTGAATAATCGTTCATTTTATTTGAGAGTATTTCCATTCACAAGTTTTCCGCCTTTCACGGAGGCAGGCGGTTATGCGCCGCCTTTGGTCAGGACGAACATGGCGGTTGCGTTCGGAAGTCTATGCCCAATTGCCAGTCAAAAGGCCATGGATGGCGAAGACAAACTAAAAGCCCTGGATGAATAAAAGGAAGACCGAAACCATGGGTGTCGGCGGCTCTTTGGTTCCTTTCTGGCCGCTCAGAAAGGGACTCAGCCGGTGAAAGCCGTGGACAAGAAAAATCGGCATTCATTAATGCCCAATAAATAAACAGAAATTAGTAATCATTCCTTGAAACGCAATTCTTATTTTAAAAAGTTTTGATTTTTTGGAGGCATCCTTCAATGTCCTTCACATCGCTCAACATCTACACCCTCAAACAAAT
>DNPQ01000243.1 GCA_003501335.1 Bacillota bacterium | reverse complement strand
ATGGAATTATAGCCTGATGACATTGCCAGCATGGCCCACATCACCCTTAAAAAAGCCTTGAGCCCTGTATTTTCCGGGCCGCCGGGATGCCCTTATCCGATCTCCTTGCCTATCGAAAAAGCCTGGGCTATTTGTTTCCCGATACCATAGTAATTTCTGCTGTCCGGCGCAAAGAGTAAAGGTTTTATCTGTTCAATAACCGTTTGATCCCCTTTTTCTTGGATGGTATCATCCATCTTCGCATTCAGGACCTCGCCGATAAACTGGGTATGCAGGCCAAGTTCATGAACCTGTATGATTTTGCACTCCAAATTTACTGGAAACTCTTTGATATAAGGGGCATCAACCAGTTCACTTTTCACCGGTGTAAGACCCGTCTTGGCAAATTTATCTTCCTTATGTCTGGAGGCTGTGCCAATGTAATTGGCTTCTTTAATGTAGTTTTCGGAAGGAATATTCATTACGAAAGCCTTTTTTGCCATCAGGTTACCATAAGTATAAGTGGCTTTCCGTACTGAAATCGCGACACAAGGCGGAGATGAGCAGCAAATGCCTCCCCAAGCAACGGTCATGGCATTTGGAATCCCTTCATTATCATAGGTCGAAATCACCAAAACCGGTGTAGGATAAACCAAAGTTTTAGCACCCAAATCTTTTTTCATCGATTTCACCTCTTCAATGATTGAGGCTGTTGCAAAATAAATTTTATCGATAGAGATATGCAATATATAAACTCTTGTATGTTTATTAATACTATATATTGTATATCTCATGGATTGAAAATACTTTTGCGATAGCCTCTTTGAATGTGTTCATGGTCCTATTATATTGATTCAGAAACATCATAGAAGTACGCACTTTTTTGTGCCTTAGTTTTAGCTTAAAACGAAGTCTACCCGGAATAAAGAATATTATGCCGACTCGCTCTTAATCAGATAATCGATATACTCTTCCAAGTCAACCGGCAATCCCTTTCAGTAATGGTCAACTCAAAGCCGGCCATGAGCCATCCTCCGGATTGCAAGTGTGAAGGGTAACGAGAGAAGTTTGAAGTTTGAAAAATTTAAACATTTTTCGGGTGTTACCTGTTTCTCGAGCGCATCAGACAGTTTCCGTTTGATTTTCAAACTTTTCCCTTCGAACTTCACACTTTTATCTTTTCGACTCCCAGCCCAACCATCGCCACCCAGTAGCCCATTAAGATCCCATCCATCAGCGCCTGGCTGTAGATTAGCTCTTCCCTGCGGCAAATCGGGCCAAAGTAGATATTGTCGTATTCTTTCAACAGCTTACTATCTTCCGGGGAAAGTTTGGCGGCGACCAGCTTAAGCAATTCATCCGGGCGTTCACCCAGTTCTTTGTATTCGGGGTCGTCTTTGACGAGTTCGTCGTCGATCTGCATGATTCGATCGAGGATGAATTTTTTGATGCCGAGGTCTTTGTCGGTAAGCATAAGATTACCTCCTAAAACAAAAATCTTTATTTGTATTTGAGATTAAATGAATGCCGATTCTGTTTGTCCACGGCTTTCACCGGCTGAGTCCCTTTTGGAGCGGCCCAAAAGGAACCCCAGCTCGTCCCGAGCTGCAAAGCCGCCGACACCCATGGTTTCGGTCTTCCTTTTATTCATCCAGGGCTTTTAGTTTGTCTTCGCCCTCCTTGGCCTTCTGACTGGCAATCTGGTTTAGCCTTCCGATGGCGACCGTAGTTTTTCATCCAAGAAAAAATACGGTGCAGAGACGCCTTCCTCCTTGAAGGCTTAAATCATTTAGCTGTAAAAAATTTAGGCCTAACCAATTGCTTATTCAAGTTACCCAATTAACTTCAAAAATTCAAAAAATAAAAATATCACCTATCCGCTTTTCTCTCACTTTTTATTTTCTTCCACCATCAACAACAGCCACCCCGACAATTCATTGACCGTATATTTACTGCCGGGTCTAAAACCGCAACTCTCCAGCCAATGGCCGGACAGACGGATTTGAGGGACTTCTTTGTTATCATTTAAAATGGATAGACGGTATGGGCGTGGTATTTCATAATATTGAACCTCCTTTAGAAATGGATATAAAAGGATAAGCCTTCTCAGTGCCTTGAGAGAAAAAGGTGTTTATGGTAAAATAAAATGATTGGGAAAAATAAACAAATATAGTTCCTAAATACTTAAATAACACCTTTGTGTTCAAATCCTTCGGGAAAAAGTTGCAGCACCTTCGGAAGGAAAAAAAATGGACCCAGGGCACTTGAATACCTGGCATCCTCGAAAAACAGAGTCGCCGATCAAGGAGGCCGTCCCGAGCGGAAGGTTACATTTTGGGCCGCTCCAACAGTGATCCAGCCGTTGGAAACCGTGGACAAACAGAATCGGCATTCATTTTAACATCAATAAAAAACCCGCAAAGGCTTAGCAGCTTCCATTCACGAGGGATAAAGTAAAAACAGACCCCAAAATCCCGTAAAAAAACCAACAGGCCGTTTGCTCTTTTAAAAAAGCCCCAAAGAATGAGCGAAGCCCGGATGGCTGAGCTACTCCCCGCCATATTTCATAGAACGTCCTGCATTATGCTTATTTTACCGGTCGCAAATGTCACATACTTCCGCTAAACTTGTGATTGTGTATGTACTTTGAATTTCTGCAGAGCATTTTTGCGACTTTCTATTGATCCAGCAGGTATCAATTGCTGACAGAAGACCTCCTTTGATATCGGTATTTAAGGAATCCCCGATAATAAGTGCTTCGCTTACATTAAAATTCTTAATATGACCCATCACATAATTGAAAAATTCTTTTGATGGTTTTTGGAATCCAATGCTTTGAGAATCAAATATGTCTTCAAAAAATCTATATAAGCCTGCCTGCTTCAATCGCATTATCTGAGTTTTTGTTATACCATTTGTGATAACAAACAGTCTATGCGATACAGATAAGCTCTGACACAGTTCCAACGCTCCATCTATCAGCTGATACCCATTGCCCAAAAGTTCTCGGTATTGATTTTCCCAATCCGTACCATCCACAATCTTGCCCAATTTCAACATGGTTTCTGAAAACCTTGCGTTTAATACTTCATCTAACGCAATATTTCCATTTTCATAATCAGTCCACAGCTGTTTGTTGACGGAATCGTATACTCCAAACAGCTCATCCGAAAAAGTATATCCATGTTGATGAAACAATTTGTTTAACGAATCAATTTCGTTAGCACCAAAATCCAACAATGTATCATCTAAATCAAATAGTAATATTTTATAACTCATTTTTGTTCCCCCAAAATACAAATTATCTGTAGCTCTTTAATCCTACGAATACGAAATAGACATAAATATATTCCCGTAGAAAACCCGTCCATGGACGCGCGGCCTTTTGCGTAGGGTTTCGTACAACATATAGTATTGTCGACGTACCCAACCCTTAGATAACTCTATCTTTAAAATATTCTGTAACCTTATTTTTCCTCCTTCTCTTTCTTAACAAATATCACACATCCTTAGGTAATTATTACAGGATATAAGCTATATAATAAAAACTAGTTATTACTGACTAGATGAAAAACATTATTAGAAAATGTTCTGGTTCCGTATATTTATAAGCAATGATTATTTATAAACAGGTTTAAAAAACGTCCAGCATAAAAAATCAACAGCCCTCCATCCTTGCAATAACAGGCCGTTCCCTCTTTCAAAAAACCGCCAAAGACTATCATAAAACTCACGCCTTTCATTTTCACCGCCCTCCTCACCCTCATCGCCCTCATAACTTTTCTTACGTTTTTTTATGCTTTTTGGCCCAAACAACCCACCCCGCCATTTGAGGCACGGAAGCCAAAAAACGCCGCTTTAAAACAGGATGTTTT
>DNPQ01000536.1 GCA_003501335.1 Bacillota bacterium | reverse complement strand
TTTTCAATAAAACTTCATTGCTTTTGTAATCGATACCTAAGTTTTATTTGAAGCGGCTTCTCCTTGTTATCTAAAACTTGTATATGCCATGTGCCTTGAGCGGTTAATACCTTAAATTCCTTTTTAATTGGAACATAAAAGCGCTCAATTTTGTTATTTTCATTATGCCCCAAAACGAACAAATTTTTATTGGCCCTTCCAATAAACTGAATATTGACATTCTTTATAGAATCACCTGTTTTCAGCCATATTGTTTGACTGGTATAATTAAAACGTATATAAACTGCGCTTGCCAATAACACTAACAAAATAATTATGCCATAAATCGGTTTCCTCAACTTGACTCCTCCTTATAGATTCAATAGGCAATCTGGATCCTTAACACAAATATTGACTAAATCGCCTTTCTCAATTCTATTCTTGCTGAAATTATAATACAAAAAGACATTTTGAGCAAAGATTTCTCCTGCTCATAAAAAATCCAGCCTGCTTTTTAGCTTTGGGCTGGATTCTATGGTCAAGCAATTTTTAACATCACTATTGAAAAATAATAACCGAAAGTCACCAAAAAATACGTGGAAATATTGTTTGTATTTAATGAGCCGTTTTAGTGAGACCAGCGGAATTCGTAGAATAATAAAAAAAACTTTTAAAGGCATTATTTTTGTCATTAGTATAAAATTGGACAAAGCCATTCCCATCAGGTTGCCATTGAATCGTTTGAACCGGAAGGTCATTGCTTCCGCCTCCGCCACCACCGCATCCTGCTATAAAGCCTAGAGAAAGGATACACAAGAAACTTAAAATTAATTTTTTCTGCAAAAATATCACCCATTTAAACTCATTGGTAATATTTCCATTGTATACCATTACCAATTTATTTTCAATTCAATCCATTTTCATAATACATCAAAAAGATTTATTTACCAGCTTCTCTGGATAATGAATAAGCACAATGGAATCGAGGAACGAAATCCTTTGTTGACTCATTGATAGCCCGTTAAATTTCATTCCAGCCCAATCCAGCCTCCATACTATTAAATATTTTCATTGAGTAATGACTCTGGTTCTCAACGAAGAAACCAAACAACCAGAAGAGTTGAAGGGCCTTTTAACAGAGGAAACCCTATTGCTTTTGAACTCAATAGCGTAGTTTTATTTTGGAGTATAAATAACCCGAGTAAAAAATTCCGCAACTACCGGATCAAACTGGCTTCCAGCACACTTACGAATTTCCTCAACGGCTTCTTGAGCACTGATAGCATCTTTATAGGGTCTGGAATGGGTCATGACATCATAAGCATCAATAACAGCCACAATTCTAGCCAACTTAGGAATGTCATTTCCCTTCAGACCGATAGGATATCCTTTACCATCCCAACGTTCATGGTGAAAAAGAATTAAATCTGCAACATGTGACAACTCAGGACTGGATTGTGCTATCCGGTATCCAATTTCAGGATGTTTTTTCATTTCCCGCCATTCGTCCGGGCTTAATTGAATTGGTTTGGTTAAGATATAATCGGGTATACCGATTTTACCAATATCATGCAATATAGCCAACAGTCCCAGTTCATCCAACTCGCTCGAAGACAGCCCCATTTCATTACCTACTTTCAATGCAATGTTCAAAATACGTTGAGCATGTTCCTCTGTTTCATAACTGCGAGCATATAATGTCTTTTCCAAAGAAGTGATTAAGGAACTTCGGACACTTTTCCCCTCAAGCAGCTTCCGACGGTACATGATATCCTCGGCTTCTTTTAAAATCTGATTCATATCATTCGCCCCTACCTCTTTGGTTGCCGCCCCAAAAGTAATATTGGGCCTAATGGGATCTTCAGGCATGATGCCACAATGATCCTGAATTTGCCTGCAAAGAGTTTGTACCTGATCTTTAGAAGTACGGGGCAGGACGATCACAAACTCATCACCGCCCCAGCGAGCAATTATTTCCTCGCCATAGCATTCTTTTACAAGAATTCCGGCTATCGTTTTCAACAGTTTATCGCCCACTTCATGCCCAAAAATATCATTGGTTAGCTTTAATCCATTGACATCCCCAATAACCAAAGATAGAGGCAACAATTCTGCTTGGTCTAAACGTTCCATTTCACGTTCAAAAAAAGCCCGATTATAGAGTCCGGTTAATTTATCATGAAAACTCAAATAACGTATTTCATCCTCCTGTAGCTTCTTGTCAGTAACATCTCTGAAAACCAGAACAACTCCAAAAACCTTTCCTTCCTTGTCCCGAATCGGTGCCCCGCTATCTGCGATAAACCGCTTGGTGCCGTCTTTGGCTATCAACACCGTATGATTAGCCAGTTCAACTACAAGCCCGGTATCAAGTACTTTTCGAATTGGGCTGTCACATAATTGTTGCGTCTCTTCATTAATAATACAAAATATAGCTTCTAGGGGTCTCCCTATGGCTTCTTCCGCACTCCATCCCGTAAGTTTTTCCGCAACTCCATTAATTAGAGTAATCCGTCCAAGAGTATCCGTAGTAATCACAGCATCACCAATGGAATGCAATGTTACTTTTAACTGTTCTTTTTCTTGGAAAAGATCGGCCTCCACTTGCTTCTGTTCCGTGATATCCCGCCGTGATCCTATAATTTGTACAACCTTTCCATCTTTAAAAACAGGGGATAACATCGTCGACCAAATCCGGCTCCCAGAGGGAAATTTTAAAGTTTCCTGATAAACCAGTGAAGACTTGGTCTGAATACACTCGTGAAAATGAGCATCAATCTGATTCCCCAATTCCGGTCCGAAAACTTGTTGGGGCGATTTTCCTACAATTTCAGCTGTAGTTAAACCGGATAACGTTTCATGAATTCGGTTTAAACGGTGATATCTGGCCAACCCCTTCTCATCGATATCCATCAAAAACATTAAATCTTGGGTGCCATTAAAAATCATTTCATATCCCGCACGGATTTTCTTTTGTTCCTCTAGCGCTTTCTTTTCTTCGCTACTATCGTGAACAGCAATTGTTAAATAGCCTTTTTCACAACAGAAAGCATGGAATAAAAACCATTTATCAAAAGTCCCAAAATATTTCTCAAAACGGATCGAACTTCCAGTCATAGTGATTTGACCATAAGCGCCAATCCAATCGAAGGAGTCATCCTGGATCAATGGCATAATTTCCGTAACTCTCTTGCCGACAATATTCTCTTCACCGACTCCTATCATTTGCCGGAATGATGGATTCATTTCAATAAAAATAAAATCAACCGCTTTCTCCCGATTCATAACGATTTTGAGATATGCAAATCCATCGGACATATTGTCGATCATCCGCTTATATTTTTGATATTCTTTACTTTTCAAATGCTTTTTCATTATCAACACCTCATCAAATGACCCTCTATTGAACCAATTCTTCGAGCTTGATATGAGTTAATCGCTCAATAGCGCCCAAAAAATCCGTAATATCAAAAGGTTTGGTCAAATAATCATCCATCCCTGCGTTTATACAATATTCATAGCCATTTCTCAACGGAAAACCGGTCATGGCCAAAATCGGAATATGTTCCCCTGTTTCTCTTTCCATAGAGCGAATAAGCGATGTTGCTTCAAGCCCATTCATTTCAGGCATATATAAATCCATTAAAATCAGATCAAAACGACTTGTTTGTAATTTTTCCAAAGCGATTTTTCCGTTATCCGCCAAAGTAAGGCGACAATGAAAGGAATCCAAAATCAAACCGATCAGTTGACAAATCATTAAATTATCTTCCACAACCAAAATTTTCAAATCATCCCTAGACTCAAGAAAATTATCCTTGCTTCTTTGTTTCATGGTTTCTTGATATGCCATCGTCATCAGCTCCCATTCATTTTTTCAATCATTCCCATTTGATAAAGACTGTGGTGATTGAAAGTTATACTTTTATTATCGCTTGGAATTTTTTACCTGGCTATGGGGAAAATCTCTACTTTTAATCAAAAAAAACCCCTATTTTATAAATAGAGGTTTTTGTGATAATTTTCAGTATAAAGATCAACTTAGAACCGTACATTACTCTAACAAAATTAATTTATTTTTAATCGCTACCCGTATTAACCCAGCTGTGTCATGAACATTCAGCTTGGTGATTAGATTGGCCCTATGTTTATCGACAGTTTTAGGAGAAATAAAAAGCATTTGCGCTATGGAACTATTGGAGTACCCTTCCGCAATCAATTGCAAAACTTCAACTTCCCGGGGCGACAGCGAGTCAAAGGCATCAACCAAATCTTCCTTATCCTGATGATTCAGAAAGTCATCCAAAATAAAACCGGAAATTGCCGAACTTAAAAAAATCTCCCCGCGATAAACCGCCCGAACAGCCAATATTAATTCCTCTGAAACTGAATTCTTTAGTAGATACCCTTTAGCGCCATATTGAAAACTGCGTTTAATAAAAGAGGTATCGGAATACATTGTTAAAATAATCACCCGGGTTCCTAGTTTTGAATCTGTAAGTTTGCGTAAAATCTGAATTCCATTCAATTTAGGCATGCCGATATCCAGAATCAGTATGTCTGGCTTTAATCGCTCGGTTATTTCCAAAGTCTCTGGTCCGTCAGAGGCTTCTCCAACTATTGAGACATCCGCCTCCTGCTGTAAGAAAGCTTTAAGTCCTGCCCGGACCAAATGGTGATCTTCAGCTATTATGATTTGGATCATTCCAATCGCCTCCCAGGGATCATTGCCGTTAAACACGTTCCAAAACCGGGTCTGGAATGGACCCGTAAAACGCCTCCCAAAATTGACAGCCGTTCCTCCATTCCAATCAAACCCATGCTCTTTCCCTTAAGTACCTCAGGATTTAATTCAAAGCCAATGCCATTATCCTTTACAACCAGAAAAATTCGTTGACGACAGGAACCAAGCCGAACCCTAACCAAATCCGATTGAGCATATTTGACCACATTGGTCAAAGCTTCTTGCAAAAAGCGATACAGACTAATCCGTACAGCGTCTGTTAACGGTGAAAGTTCACAACCCCGATATTGAATACCCAAACCAACACGTTTACTGAACTCATAACAGAAATCTTCCAATGTAACGTTGAGTCCCAGAGCATCGAGGGCCGGTGGTCGCAAGTCTTGCGCTAAGCGCCGAATTTCTTTCAAAGTTTGATCCGTCAGTTTCACAGCCTCAGTAATCCCTTGCCCGATGATACTAGTATCAGACGGTAAACCTTTTAAAATTAATTCAAGATACATTTTAAGAGCGGTTAATGCTTGGCCAGCCTCATCGTGTAATTCTCTGGAAATCATCCGGCGTTCCTCTTCCAGAGTTGTCACCATCTGTTGATTCAATTTGTGCAAACGGGAATTCGTTTCTTGAAGCTCTAGCTCAAGTTGCTTCTGATAATGAATATCTGTGCAAGTACCAAACCAATAAGAAATATTGTTCTGTTGATCCCGCATTGGAAGTCCCCGGCCTAGAAACCAACGATATTCACCATCATGCCGCCGGATACGATACTCCATTTGATAGGGATTACCGGTTCGAAAGGATTCCCTCCAAACTTCCATCCGCTTTTCTTGATCATCTTGATAAATATTTTGTGTCCAGTCCTGTTTTATCAATTGGTTGATAGGAATACCTGTATAGTGATAAAATTGACGATTCAAATAGGTGAATTTCCCCGTAGCATCTGTTATCCACATCAGTTGTGGTAAAGCTTCCGCCAAAACCCGAAAACGTTCTTCGCTTTCCCGTAAAGCGCTTTCCATCTGTCTACGTTTACTTATATTAACAATACTTGCCACAGTCCCTAAAATTTGACCATTATTATCTCTTAGGGGTGTACAACTGATAACTGTTGCCATCTCCCAACCATCCTCATGCTGGATGATGGTTTCTTCATTTTCAATAGTTTTTCCATTGCGTAAAGCTTTGGCTAAAGGCCATTCCTGGGGAGAAATTTCGCTACGATCCGGATGCAACATTTTAATACGTCTTTGCTCGCCGGGTACGAGATCTTTAACAATACCGAACGCGGAAATATCAAGGATCTCTTTGGCTGCAGAGCTACAGTAAGTAATCTTTCCATCCTCAGATTCAGCCACGATCACTCCGATGGGGATTGTATCTAATATTGTTTCTAATGTGACTACAGCATGAGATAGTGCAGCCGATTGATTTCTAAGCTCGGTTTCTAGATTTTTAAGTCCAGTTATATCATGAAAAATAACCTGAATAACCTTTTGGCCGTGATAATAGCAAACTCCACCCACCGCCTCCACATGAATCAAATTGCCTGCTTTCCCTACAAGATCAATCTTTTTTAGTGAAGATACGCTATCTTCATTTAAGATCAAGGGGATCCTGGAAGATACCCACTCACGATACTCAGGGGCTATAACATCCAAAAACTTACCACCAATTAACTCTTCCGCTTTCCGATATCCTAACAATCCCCCAACAGCTGGATTAACCTCCAAAATGCTGATTCCATCATAAAGGATGATTGCCCCCGGAGATTTCCTAAATAAATCCTGATACCGCTGTTCACTCTCTTTTTCTGCTATTTCCAGACTTTCCTTATGAGCCAACAAATCCCGTTCCGCGCCCGTTAATTCTCTAATTTCATGCCAAACAGTGAGCGAACCAACGATTTTTTCTCCAATCTTCACGGGTCCGGATGAACTCTCGACGATAACCTCACTGCCATTGCTCTTTCGAACGATAAAACGCAAACCAGTCACTCTCTCTCCTTGTAGAGCCCGTGAGGTCGGTTGTTCCATAAAGCTTCGTGTGACTCCATCCAGCCAGCGACTCCGAACCCGATCAATAATTTCTTTCACATTGAGACCGGTTGGATCAAATCCATAATTACCGTAAAATGGTTGATTAGCCTGATAAACATTCATTTCTGTATCATAAAGTATCACAACATCATTAAATGCGGCAAATATTACTTCAAGTTGGGAATGGCTTAGTGCTGATTCCGTTAAGGCCTTATGAGAAATGTGATGATCCGAGAGAATATTGTTGGGGTCTGGATTTTTCCCCGGATTCGAAGTTTCTTGCGCCTTGTAAGCCTCAAGCTCTGCTCGAAGTTGCTTAATCACCTCATTAAGATGGGCAGTCCGCTCGGATACTAATTGTTCAATATTCTCTTGGCAATCGGGCGACTGCTTTTTTAAATTTCCGGCCATGTTTTTATTTCGTTCATGATTTTGCTTGTCAACCGGTATCTCCATAGCCATTCCTCACTTTTTGCCTTTATTTTCATTATATCATCCAAAGTAATATTTGGAATATAATGCTGATGATCATCCACTGATAAACTAAGCCCCTGAAAACCGCTCTCAGGGCTTGGTAGGTAAAATTTGGGGTGATTGAACAGACTGACTCTTTTCTTTCAAGCGTCTTGCTCGGTCTATCCGACCGAATTAGCTCCAGTCCAATTCGGGCAGTCGAATGCGGATCGACTGCTGGACCAGGCTGAGAAGGAGGATTTACCGAACGATTCAGTACGCTTACTGAACAGTTGCGCATGCATACCGAACCGTT
>DNPQ01000513.1 GCA_003501335.1 Bacillota bacterium | reverse complement strand
ACTCAGGGTCACGATTCACTCAAGCCCATTTATAATTTCTTCATCGGTATTTATTCAAAAAGCTAAATAGTAAAATGATATTCTAGCTGGTATTTTATAAAAGCCTCTTTCTATACCAACTTTACAATACCAATTTACCATTCAAGACCCCTTAGCTTCGAATCTCCTGAAATATAGATGGCGTAAGTAATCCATCCATTGGAACGTCGTGAGGTTCAACAACCAGGTTATCGATGATTTGGAAGTCATAAGCGAATCCTAGTTTATAAGCCTTTGTCCCCGCTAAGAAACGATCATAATAACCCGCCCCGTGACCCAGACGAAATCCCTTTTGCTCAAAAGCAACCCCGGGAACCACAACCAAATCGATTTCAACCGGATCCATTTCTTGAGCTGCAGCCAGTGGTTCATGGATTCCATAAACACCCGGTACCAACTCATCAAGAGATTGAATGATTCCGGCTCTTAGATGCGTTCTATCGATACAGGCAGGCAAGCTGACCGTCTTTCCTGCGTCCAGCAGCTTTAAGATGATGGAAAGCGTTGCAACTTCATACTGAATGGAATAATACAACATAATCTGGTGCGAGTTCTGGAGGACCGGAAGGCTAAAAAAACGCTGCTCGATTATGTTATTCAGCGAATGGTATTCCCAGGGGGTAAGTGCAGCTAATTTAATTTTCATTTCCTGACGGAGCTTATTTTTAAGCAACTGAATCGGACTTGTCACTATAACTCCCATACCCAGCTTCGTTTATATTGATAATACCATAACAAAAGAGGTTATTCAATTGAACGTAACCATAATTTAATCAATTATTTTTCCCTTCAGGTTCATATGAGGGAACAAAAAGCAAGCTCCGGATCTTAAAATTATTTTCTTGTTTTTATACCGGATTATGCTTGGGAAGAGAATCCATCCGGCAGGGCTGACCATATAAAACCTGTTTTAAAAATTTCAAATCCCGCTTTTTATTTTTACGCCCTCCTGCCCCTCATGGCCCTCATTGATCTTCTTTCCACAGCTAAATGGCATATTCCCGGGATTTCTATTTTTGGGAAGTAGCTTAGAATCCCTGCTAAAAATGTTGATGAGGGGCAGGAGGGGGATGAGAGCGTAAAAAATGAAAAGGATGTTTGGAATTTTTGAAACATGGCTTTTTTTATTTTTTAGCCAACATGGGCCACATAGCCCACATTGAGATAAGTTTTTTGATCTCTTCGTTTTCCTGTTCAATGGTGTCTAATGGGGTAAATAATATTCTAAGCTGCTGTTTCCAGATGTCGGCCAGAGGCAGTTCCAAAATTTTAGCCCGGTTTTCCGGACTTATCACTTGTTTTCTAGATATATCGATACCATTCTTGGTAAAAATCGAATGAATTCTGTACTTGAACTGGGTTATGATTTTCTTGTTCAACCGGTAAGTCGAATGTTGAAAAAAGCGCCCGAGCTCCCGGACTTCTTTAGGCAGTACATACACCATATCCGCTCACGTGTGGTTAGTACGGCAGATGGTTGAACGAAACGGGAGAACGGACTCATATTTTGCTCCAAACATCTCCACAGCCATCACCTTCAGTTAAAAGAACCACCCTTCTAATTGTAAGTATACCATCCACCGCACATCTTGGGATCTCTTTTATCATATCAACGGGGCATGGGGGCGTAAAAATTAAAGGGGGTAAAACATTTTGATTCCGGTAGTAGAAAGTGATGAAGGCATTATCCCTCTTATTGGGTTCTCAAAGTACTTGCTAGAAGTATTTATGAGGGCCATGAGGCGCAGGAGGACCAAAAAAATGATGCGATAACCAAGATTCTCAGGATTTATCGCCTTTTTTCAAAGGCGCCCGATTAGGCGGATTAGACCTTCAGCTCATTCTGCTGCCTGACTTTTTTGACCTTTCATTCAATACATACATAACTCTTCAGTATGCGTACCCGACTCTTGCGCACGCATACGCAACCCTTCGGTATGCATACTCAGTCGTTGTGTAAGCATACTTAACTGCTCCGTACGTATGCGCAACTCTTCAGTATGCTTACTTAATCGTTGCGTGAACATACTTAACCCTTACGCATACATACGCAACTCTTCGGTATGCTTACTCAACCGTTGCGTGAACATACTTAACCCTTACGCATACATACGCAACTCTTCGGTATGCTTACTCAACCGTTGCGTGAACATGCTTAACCAGTGTGCGAACCCTCACAATCATTGCGTTAGATAGAAAGCAATCAGGTTTCAGCTTTTTGACCTTTCCAATTGTTCCATATCCTTTTCTAAGCATCACAGGCATATCGATTCCATTAGCCTTCCCCGCATTTACCAAATCATCGTAAAAAGTTCTAATTTCCTTTCGGTCAGCCAGTCAAATTCCACCTTTTTCCTAAAACCATATCCAAAGGGCTGCAAAAGTACTCAAAATAATGAGATATACAATATATAGCATCAATAAACATGCAAATGTCGATTGATACTATATATTGATCGGGTCATCTCATTTGGCAACAGACTCTTAATTTATTTAATCCGTCTCTATGCTATTAATCCCCGACACCTGCTGAATATCTGCAATTAATTGCGAAATGCCTTGCTTAGAAGGTAGTTTTACTTGAAGTTGCAGAATGATTTTTACCCTTTCCGAAGGTTCCACTTGAAATTCTTCTTGAAAATCAAACATGGTAACGTTATTTTGAATAATAAGTTTAAGAATTTCTTGGACTGCATTTTTATCACTTACATGGATATTGAGTTTTAAATACTTAGCTCCAAATACATTAAAACTTGAATGAATGAATTCCAGGCAAATTAGCACCAAAATCGTAGCACTGAAACCAATCCAATACATCCCGGCGCCAATGGCCAATCCGATTCCCGCGGTGGCCCATAACCCTGCGGCAGTCGTTAAACCGCGAACGGTCTGGCGCTGAAAAATAATCATTCCAGCCCCGATAAATCCAATGCCACTTACCACTTGAGCCGCAATACGACTGGGATCTAATACAATACTATGGGTATGCAGCACATCGTAAAAAGCATATTTTGATACAATCATGATTAAGGCGCTTCCCAACCCGACTAGAAAATGGGTGCGGATACCGGCTTCTTTTCTTTTACTGGTACGTTCAAAACCAATCGCCGCTCCAAAGATACTGGCTAATAAAATCCTCAAAAGGATTTCCCACTGCATCGTCTTCACCTCTAATTTCCTTTTTCATCACAAAATTTTGATACCTAACTCTTTTGTGAGAAGGATAAGTCTCATTCTATTCTATTGGGTTGACTGTTATTCCAAATTTAGTTGCAATTTTGTGTTACTTCATCCAATATGAACCGATTACTACAAGCCTTAATCCATGGATTCAAGCTTTATATCACTTATTCTACGAAACTGTCCGACGCTCCAGGCATTGAAATTACTCTCATTGATTTTCGAATTAAAATTGATAGACCACTTCGAATTTATAACCATCGATATAAAAATTATTATTCCAATCCTTGCTCCAAATCAAACCGTCATCACTTAATGTATCAGCATCTACACGGATACCCGCAGTTACTTCCAAATGTTCCGTAAGCGGGCAGATATAGGTTACTCCATCTGCATCGAACGTTGCTATTTCGAAGTTCGAAGTAACCCCGGCTATTTCCAACTCAGAACGGTTATCGGATTTGACTTCGTTACTGTCATATCCGCTAAAAACAGCCGGTTTGGCAATTCCATCCAATGTCCCACCATGGCTGCATTTCAATAAAAATGAGTCACCACCCCGAACAATATCTTTTCTATTTCCTGTCAGGCAATCAGCCCCGATTTGAAACATGCCGAGCCAATATCCGCCGCTCATATAAAGTGGATAGTCATGGCTGCTATTATAAAATAAATTTAATTTACCTGATATTTTCGCCTTTTCAGTCAATCGATGGTGGATAAAAAAATCCCAATCAACTTGCCCGGCGTTATCGGCAAAGACATTTGCCAGCACCATAAAACTTATACCGACCAACATTACCAATACGTAAGTTTTTTTCATGGACTGTGGGGTATCCTTTGTTCAATTTACTTAAAAAAGGTTACTGCTAAAAAATTATGTCTTCTATTCATTCGGAAAAATTGATTGAATTATTTAGGGAAAGCAAAAACAATCTTAATGGCTTTCAAATATCCTATAGGGCATTCATCCAGCCGTTCCCGGAATTTTCTGGCGGAGCAAAAAATCACTTGAATGACAGAAATAATTTTTTTGGAGCCGGCTCGATCAAACGAGCCGCCGAAAAATTCACTTTTAAGATCGGATCGATTCCTTCATAACCGCCTTTGACCATGTAGGTGGTGATATCAGTATCGCCAGTGGGATCTTTAATTGTGTTCTTTTGAACAGTTAGAGGATATATTGAGGAGATAAAAGTTGTCTAGCGGTGATCTACGAAGGTGAAAATGACATGGATTTATTAAAACTTTAATTTTTAACTTGATTTTATTTCATAATGAAATTATAATCAGTTTAATAATCAATAACGCTATCAATGCAGCAAAAAATTACAATTATTTTGTAAAAATTAATATTTGATTTCATGAGCGCTCGAAAATGGCAAACGCATGTGAAAACTGCGGACGCAAAGCCACGGGTCTACTATCTTAAACAAGATTATGACAGCCGGGTTATCGAAAGAGTTTCATTTTGCCTATGGTAGATCATGAATCTCATAGGCTTTTTATTTTGTCCATTTGTAAGTGAGCCAGGTAAAATACTACATCAAATGAAAAGAGGAAAAGAGTATGGATCAGGAAGTTGCCAAACCGGAATTTTGTGAAAAAGAATATTTGGTTTATTTAGAGAAATTGAACGATCAAGGCACGAATATGTTCAATGCTGCGCCCTATCTTCAAAAAGAATTTGGACTTTCAGGTTATCAATCAACAGCTATTCTAAGATATTGGATCTTCTCGAAAAGAAGATAGAATTTTTGCTTGTCATGATTTATTTTAAAGGCGATCGCTGATTTTTGAAGCAGGAAAAGGAAAAAAGCCTTAGTAGCTTACAACCCGCTGAGCTCTTCGTTCCGCTTTTATTGGGCCTTCCCGGATTGATAAGGAGAAGGGGGGGCCATGAGGAGAAAAGAGTTAGAAAAAAATGCAAAATCAACTCTTGCCTAGATCCTTTTATTAACCTCGAAAAGCACGAAATACACGGAACAAACATCCACAGGTTCATTCATACCGTCCTCCCTCTTTTCGTGTCTTTCGTGGTTAATTTTCTTTTTTTCCAGCATACTTTCTTGTCAAATGAACAGGTTTATTGACAATCCCTCATCTTCAAAAAAATTAGAATCGATAAATCAATCCCAATGTGTAGCCTGCTATATAAAAATCCTGATCCCAATCATCTTTACATATCCAGTCAGGTAATCCACTCCGATTTGAAGCCGCCTAAAATTATAAATACCGCCAATATAAAGCAGAAACTGTTGGAAGAAAAAGTGCCGGGGTTTAGGTTGCGGAATCCGGGGCAAAAAGCAAAGAAAACCATGAAAAGTTCTAAAAAGCATTCGCTAACATCCCTTCACTTGGCAATTCTGGCAAACACCAAAATTCCGGTAACGATCATATTCAGGGCGCCAATCCGGTAAATGATCTTTTGCGGCGAATAGCGGTTTAAAAATAAACCGGCTTTATCCGCAAGAATCGTATAAGTCATGTCATTGAGTAGCCCTAAGCTTAAATAAGTGCCTCCCAAAATCAAAAGCTGCGGTAAAAAAAACTCTTTTTTATTGATAAATTGGGGCATGAAAGCTACGAAAAACAAAAAACTTTTGGGATTGGAGACAGTTACCCAAAAAGCTTTCAAAACAGACCGACCTTTAACTGCTTGTTTACCTTGTGCTCCATGAAAGCCTCC
>DNPQ01000157.1:4596-10514 GCA_003501335.1 Bacillota bacterium | reverse complement strand
CAGCCGGTGGAAGCCGTGGACAAGAAAAATCGGCATTCATTTAGTGCCGATAAAATTCTTGCCAACAAAGAAATATCATTTATCACTTTCATAATCTAAATTTTTGGCAAACCATTTTTTGTTTTTGGAGGCATCCTGTAATGTCCTTCGCATCCATTAACCTCTACACCCTCAAACTTTGTTAGCCTTTAAAGCTCCATAATCCAAGTGATCGGATGTTCCGTATGTCAAAACTTTCGTTCTTCCCTTCAGGTCGAATACTGGAGTGGACAGCAGCAGAGTTTGGAAAATATCGACCTAAAACAAATATCTCAAAATTGTAGAATTTGTTCGGCTTTTTTCGTTGCATCAATTTTATATTGCAATTGATAGGCTGAAAGGCTATAATAACATCATTAAATCCTACTATGCGGGAAATTAATCCCGCGTCACGGGAAATAACGGAGAAAATGGATGATCACTAAAGCCTTTAAAATCTTGGAATGTATCGCCGACAATCCGGACAATAATACCATTTTGACCATAAGCCGGCAGACAGGTATCCCGAAGAGCACGGTGCATCGGATTTTGACAATTTTGGCTGACGCGGAAGTTGTCGGATCCAAGTCGAGATCCGGTTATTTCTTAACCCCCAAGCTTTTGTCCTTAGGGTTCAGAGGCTTGGGGCAGAAGACCATGTTGGATTTGGCCGTGCCTATTATGCGCAATATTTCGGAATTAACCAAAGAGACCATTTCCTTTCATGTCATTTCCGGAACCGAAAGGATTTGTATTTATCGGGTCGAAGGCGAGTATCCCATTTCACGGAATATTAAGATTGGGGACCGCGGGTCGTTGTTGAGCGGCTCGGTCGGTAAAGTAATGGCTGCCTATATGAGCCAACCGGAATTGACTAAAATCATCGATATTTACTTAAACGCCGGAAAAATAACTCCCGATCAAATTCCAAAACTGCTGGAGGAGTTGGGACGGGTCAAAGAAAGCGGGTACGCTGTCAGTCTGGGGGAGAGGATAGCCGGGACGGCTTCGTTGGCTGTACCGATTCTGGACATTTCCGGTTCCGCCACGGCTACCTTAAGCATCGCTACTGTGATGGAACGAATGACTCTTGAGGAAATACAACATTATGCGCAAATAATGCGGGATGCGGTCAAACAGATTTCGTTTTAATGGGATCTTTGCATTCGAGATGAAGGAAAAACAAAAGGAGATGGTAATGCAGTATTTTACGACTTGTAATCTGAAAGGATGGTGACACGTCATTTGTCATCTGGAGTGAATCTTTCATAGTCTCTGTTACGTTGAAACGTTGCTTATTTTGGGAGGAGTATGATTAAAGTGGAAAAAAACAGATTACGCGCTCTTAATGGGTTGATTGTTGGGGTTGGTGTTTTTTTGGTGTTGTTTGCCGGTCACTATCCCCAATATCAGTTGTCGCCGCTGGCCTATAAGATTATGCCCATGTTCAAACTGACGACCAGTCAGTTTTCCGCCGTTTTTACCGCCGCGTCCATTGCCCCTATTCTCCTGGCGATAGTCTCGGGTACCCTGGCTGACCGTTTCGGTGTGAAGATCGTCGTCGGTATCGGGGTTATCATTGCAGCCATTGGTACTTGTATGCGAGTGTTCGCCGACAACTATGGCACATTGTTTTTCACCATGATTTTGTCGGGATGCGGTTTTGCGGTGATGTTTTCTAATTTTTCCAAATTCATCGGAACATGGTTTAAACGTGAAAATATCGGCAAAATTATCGGAATCTGCATGTTGGGGACGACGCTGTCCATGACGGTGGCCAGCGCGACCACGGCGTATTTTCCTTCGATGAAAAGCGCCTACATTACGGCAGCGGTGGTTAGCGTCTTTACCGTGTTGTTTTGGTTTCTCTTTGTCCAGAACAAACCGGCCGATGCGCCGGCAGCGCCTCCGGCTCAGCCGATCATCAAGTATTTGGGAGTTGTTTTCAAAAGTAAAGCGGTTTGGGTTACCGGTATTTGTGTGATGGGCGTCTTTGGCAGTGATATGACCTTGAGCGCATTCTTACCAGTGGCGTTAAAGACGGTGCGCGGGATTAATCCGGGACTGGCCGGAATCATGACCGCGATGTTTTTTATCAGCAATCTGTGCGGAGTGGTTCTTGGCCCGGTGCTTTTCCAAAAAATCGGACGCACTCGCCTCTTTATGATCGTGATGGGCTTGCTTACCGCGTTCGGCATGGCGTTCGCCTGGTTGGCTCCCCAAGGTGTCCCGATGGGAGCGGCGTTGTTTGTAACCGGCTTTTCCATGGGTTCCCTCATACCGGTTTTATTATCATTCCCGATGTTGATTCCGGAAATTGGTCCGGTGTATGCGGGAAGCGCTGGCGGGTTGATCGTCACTTTGGAGCAATTGGGTTCGTTTTTTATCCCCACCTACATCATTGCGCCAATTGCTGGAAGCAATTATCATATCATTATGTATCTGGCGGGAGTATGTATGATTTTCATGTGCTTGGTAGCATTCTTCTTGCCTGAACTGCTTACCAAATCTAAATTGAATTTTCAGGCCGAAAAAGTTACATCCCAGCGAGGTTGAGACGTATCCAATCAGATTGTGATGTCGCCGATTTTAAGCGTTCGGAAAATATAGTGCGATATATAGTAAGATCCAATCATCAAGATATTATAAAGTAAATAAGGTGAGATTTATGAGACCAATGACTATTACTGAAAAAATTCTGGCAGCTCACGCCGATTTAGCTGAAGTGCGGCCCGGCCAGATCATCAGCGCCAAGGTAGATATGATCATGGCGAACGATATGGCGGGAGTGATCGCCATCGATGAATTTCACAAGATTAAAGGCGCCAAAATCTTCGACCCCCAAAAGGTGGTCATCGTCCTCGATCATTGCACTCCGGGCCGGAATATTGCGGATGAGGCTTTTGCAAAAAAAGTCCGGGAGTTTGCCATCGAGCATCATACCCTATTTTATGAAGCGGGCCGGGGCGGAATTGAACATGTGCTGCTCCCGGAACAAGGCTTAGCTCGTCCCGGCCAGTTGGTGATCGGAGCCGATTCTCATACCTGTACTTATGGGGCATTGGGACTCTTCGCCACCGGGGTCGGTTCGACGGATACAGCAGTGGCTTGGGCTTTGGGGACGGTTTGGCTCAAAGTTCCGCCAACTATGCGCATCATTTTAAACGGGAAGAAACGGCCTTGGGTGTCCGGAAAAGACATTATCCTTTACCTCCTGGGCCATCTCGGGGTTGATGGCGCCCGGTACAGAGCATTGGAGTTTTACGGGGAAACCATGAATGAGCTTAGTGTGGCCGAGCGTTTGACTATGGCCAATATGGTGATTGAAGCGGGGGCGAAAAACGGTATTTTTGCGGTTGATTCTCAGACTGAGGAGTATGTCAAGGCTACCTCCGATCAACCGTATATGATTTATCGGAGCGACCCCGACGCCGAATATGTCCAAACTCTTGAATTTGACCTGGAGGATATTGAGCCTCAAGTGGCTTTCCCTCATTTGCCCTCCAACACCAAACCTATTTCCCAGGTTGGGCAAATTGTCGTCGATCAGGTGGTTATCGGGTCATGCACCAACGGGCGGATTGAAGATTTGCGCATAGCCGCCAATCTATTAAAGGGCAAAAAGATTTATCCCCGTGTGCGTTGCATTGTGATCCCCGGCTCACAAAAAGTCTATTATGAGGCGTTAAAAGAAGGATTAATCGATATATTTATTGAAGCGGAATGCGTGGTTTCCACGCCGATGTGCGGCCCATGCGGCGGCGGCGATATGGGGACCTTGTGTGAAGGCGAACGTTGCTTATCGACGACCAACCGTAATTTCGTCGGACGGATGGGCCATGCAAAGAGTGAGGTCTATTTGGCAAGCCCGGCGGTGGCGGCGGCTACGGCGCTTTGCGGCTACATAGCCGGCCCGGATCAAATATAGTGGACTCAAGGGTCAAGAAATAACGAAAATGGAGGCGTTTGTAGCAATGATCGAAGGAAAGGTCTGGACATTGGGGCGGGATATTAATACCGATTCAATCATGGCTGGCCGTTACTGCTCCATGCAGGATCGCAACGAACAAGTCAAACATGTGCTGGAGGATTTGGATCCGACTTTTGCCAAGACATTTCCTCCGGGTGGAGTGATCGTCGCTGATGAAAATTTTGGATGCGGGTCCTCACGGGAAATTGCGCCGCTTATTTTGAAAGTCGCCGGAGTTGCCGCGGTGGTTGCCTCGTCATTTGCCCGGATTTTTTATCGAAATGCGATCAATATCGGGTTGCCCATCTTTGAAGCCCCGAGTATCTCCGGGCATTTTACGCAAGGGCAACTCATCGCCATCGATGCTGAAACGGGAAAAATTACTAATATCATTACGGGAGAATATTTTCAGGTGGAGCCGCTGCCTCCGTTTATGCAGAAGATTATAAAGGCCGGCGGTCTGATCGCATATGCCAGCAAACAATTGGAGCAAGCATAAGCGACCAAGGATTCTTTTAGGCCAGCCTGGATTCGGGGAGAGACCTTATCTTAAAGTAGAGTGATAACGATTGAAAATGGGTTCTCGCTGGACTTTTTCAAATAAGTTTTTGGATCAGTTGGTGTAATGCGAGGTCGTCGATTTCAATCCGATCGTCGGCTTCATATGATGAAAAAAACTCCTTCAATTATGGTAGGAGTTTTTTTCATGCCGCTGTTATTTTTGACAGGAGTCTGCCTTTATTCAACAATTGCTCTTGGCTCCTGTTTTGATTTTTCTCCAATAAACTCACATCCTAAGGCAGCGCCGATGATTAGAAAGCCGCCCAATATCTGCCAGCCCGTCATTTTCTCATGAAGCAGCAGACCAGCCATGAGGATCGCTGAAATCGGATCGATATAACTGAATATGGCGATGATCTGTCCTTCAAACTTCTGGATGGATGAAAAAAACAGGATAAAAGCCACTCCGGTATGAATCACGCCGACAATTATCAACAATACCCAACCGGAAACTTCTAAAGCCGGATACTGTAAATTTTCGGACAGAAGCACATAGGGCAATAAGGCAATGGATGTTATGAAAAGCTGGATAAAGGTGCTTTCGACCGCTCTCAGGCCTTTTAAAAATTTATTGAACAGGATAACACCGGCATAAAGTCCGGCCGCCGTCAGTCCATAGGCGATTCCCAAAAAATGATTGATTTCTTTTGCGCCGCCTGCTCCAGTAATAAAAAACATGCCTGCCATCGCTGCAAGTGTGCAGAACACTTTGGCCAACGTCAGATGTTCTTTAAGAATTACAGGGGATAATAGCATCACCAAAATCGGCGCACAGTAATAACTCAGTGTTGCGTTAGCTATCGTGGTGTATTGATAGGATTTGAAAAGAAACATCCAGTTAAAACCGAAGATGATGCCGGAACCAAGCAGAAATGGCAAATTTTTTCGGACATTAATCCAATTTATTTTCTGTTTCATAATGAATAGCACAATAAACAGGGAAAAACTGCCGATAATCGCCATGGCTAGGGCGATTTGTGCCGAGGATACCTGAATTCTTTTGACAAAAAGCCCAATGCTTCCAAAAATAAGCATTGCTAAAATCAGATTGAGTTTTGCTTTCCTCATCAAAGTCGCCCGTTTATCCTTGAAAAACTAAATTTTCTCTGATACAATATTTGTATATTCATTATGTCGAATTAAAATTCTGTATAGTGAATATATCATATCAAAATGTTTTTCTCAAGGTCATTTTTTGATTGGAGACCGAAGATGAATTCCATCAATAAAAATATCGGGGAAAATTTAAAGAAAATCCGGAAAGCCAGAAATCTCACCATTGACGAGTTATCAGTGAGCGCTAATGTTAGTAAAAGCATGATCAGTGAAATCGAGCGGGGCATCCGAAATCCGTCCGTCACCATTATCT
>DNPQ01000157.1:0-4263 GCA_003501335.1 Bacillota bacterium | reverse complement strand
TCAAGATGAGCCTATGGTTTACCGTATGAAAGCCACGGAACAGCTCGGCGGGAACGGGTATTCATTTCATTCTCTCATCGATTTTGAGGCCGATAAAAAATTTGAGATCTATTTTTGCGAATATGCGGCGGATACGGTGACCGACAAGTCCACCCATTTTGAAGGCGTTGAAGAATATGCATTAGTAACTCAGGGAATATTGACTCTCTGTATAAACGACCGAAAGTATACCGCAGGGGAGGGAGAAGTGATCCATTTTCAAGCCAATCAGGAACATTGCTATGCCAATGAAACCGATGGCATGGCAAAAGCCTATATATTAATGTTTTATCCGGAATGAATGTGGCTCCAACGCTAAGAGGGACTTTGCTCGATCGTTGACTTGATTGAATACTTTTCATCTTCATATAAAGAAACACGTCTTCCGTAAACTCCGATTTTTCCCTAATAAATCGTGACTCCCCTTCTTTTGTTTTCGTAGATTCAAATATTTTTCACGCTTAAAAAAGAAGGTTTTTCTATGCTCACCGATAAAAACCCCGGCATCAAAAAATTCATCCAAGTAACCGGAGGGGTGTCTATGAATTGAACCTCAAAACTGGACTCGCCCCAAAAATCATAGTCGATTTTGTAATAATAATTCTGGTCAAAATTCGACTTTGTTTATTTATATTGATCTTTACTACATAATGGTAATATAATATGAAAAATGGCATGAAATTATTAATAAATATCAATGAGTCGGAAATTGACTCCTATTTTTTGAAGGAATGGTGCTGTTTTTAAAAATGTTATTCGATAATTTTAAAGAGGAGTCATTTTATGAAAAAAGTACTGGTTGTGTTAAGCATGTTGAGTTTGCTTTTTTCAGTCCCTTTGGCAGCTACCGCTGCAACTGAACAACAAGGTTCCTGGAATACCTATTTCGATTTGGGAGTCAATGGAGCGAGTAATAATACTGTGGAATCCACCCTACCGGGCGTAGCAAAAGATGTTGATTATGATGGGACTTCAGGATATTTACTCGGTGTGGAATATGACTGGGGACGATGCTTAGCGGTTGTCGAATATACCGGAAATACTTTTGATGCGCCTAGCGGAGAATCGGACTATCGTTCCAATACAATGTTAGTTCGCGGAGGATATTATTTTATCAATCAGGATAAGATTAAAGTTGACGGGGTTTTGGGGTATATGAAACTCGCTGTCACGAATGATGAAGCAAGTAAAAAAAGTTATAATTTTACCAATGGTGGCGCGATTGTCGGCATCGATGGGACTTATAAATTTTCCGATAAGTTTTCTCTCAACGGATCATATGCTGTAACCATTGAAGCTGATTGTTCTACCGATGCTTTAGATGACGTAAATGCTATAGGTTCAGTTCCAAATACATTAAAGGCCTATTATGGTAATCCTTCCATTTCTAAATCCAGCAGCCTCAATACATACCGGCTAAAAGGGATTTATCAATGGACTGAACATACCAGTACCTATTTATCATACTCTTTTTTGGAGTCTAAAATGAAGTACTCTTATGATATTTCAGGTATGAATGCCGGAAAAGTGAATGCCGACTCAACTTGGTACGGCTGGGCGTTGGGGATGAACTATCAATTTTAACAAAGCTACATAAAATGTTTTGGAATCATAAAAAGGGCTGACTTTGAAGTCGGCTCTTTTATTTATCTGGTATTTGTTGGTTAAGAAGGGTCCTTAATCTTTGGCACAGCAAGTAAGATAGGATTGACACTCAAAAACTCTATGATATAATATAGGAGTTATTATGCAGAAGGTATGTGAGGTGACAGTTTTGAAAGAAGGAATTCATCCGCAGTATTTTCAGGCGAAAGTGACCTGCGCGTGTGGTGAAACATTTATGACAGGTTCTACTCAAAAAGAAATCCGGGTAGAAATTTGTTCCAAGTGTCATCCAATGTTTACCGGCAAGCAGCGCGTACTTGATAGCGGTGGACAAGTCGAGAAGTTCAAGAAACGTTTGGAGAAAAAATAAGGTGGATAAACAGAGCTACGAGCTCTGTTTTCTCTATCTGGGAGAAATTATAGGAAGGTGACTGAATGAAAAAGCAGCCCGAGTTTCAGTATGGAGGACAGGCCGTAATCGAGGGCGTTATGATGCGAGGGCGCGATTACTTGGCTGTTGCGGTTCGCAAAAGTAATGGTGAAATCGTGATTAAAAAGGATCCGGTTGGTACGATTACTAAAAAGCATCCTTGGCTGAAATGGCCGTTTATTCGTGGAGTCGTTTCCCTTTGTGAATCTTTTGGGATTGGCATGAGAGCCTTAATGTTCTCGGCCGATCAATTCATGGAAGGCGAAGAGGAAACTAAATTGTCCTCCTGGGAAACCAGTCTGATGGTCTTAGTCGCCTTGGTGATGTCGGTTTTATTATTTGTGGTTCTTCCGTTATTAGGAAGAATGCTGGTGAATCACTTTATCCCCAAGCAAGACTATTTTTGGGGTAATCTGGTTGAGAGCGTTTTACGGATGCTGATTTTGGTTGCTTATATAGCCGGGGTATCCATCATGAAGGATATTCGGCGGGTCTTTGCTTATCATGGGGCTGAACACAAGGTGATTAACACTTTTGAAGCCAAAGAGGACTTGACGGTGGAGAATGCCAGGAAACATACGACATTTCATCCTCGCTGCGGGACCAGCTTTCTATTATTTGTGGTGATTATCAGTGCTGTTTTTTTCTCCTTTTTAAAATATGATACGATATTGATGCGTTTTGTAACCCGGATTTTACTATTGCCGGTGGTAGCCGGGGTATCGTATGAAGTTTTAAAATTTACCGGTAAGCATCAAAATTTCTTTTTATGGCGCTGGTTAAGTGAACCGGGTTTTTGGCTGCAAAAGTTGACCACCCGGGAACCTGATGATGAACAGCTTGAAGTGGCAATCAATTCGTTGGTGGCGGTATTGCGCGAAGAAGCGCCGGTTATTGTAGGCGGGAAAGTATATGCGGCCGAGAAAGTTGAAATTGAGACGGTAACCACTTGAAAACTAATAGTAATACCGATACCGATAGGTTACTATATTAAAAATTATCAAAAACTGATCATTGATTGTTTGGTAAGCATATGATAACCCATGGACTGGGAACTAAGAAAACCAGTTGTTGAATAATTTTTTGGAGAAATTATGTTAGACAAGTTAGCATCTATTGAAGAAAAATATCGTGAATTAACTGAGCAGTTGAGTGATCCCCAAGTCATTGCCGACACCTCTTTGTTCCAGCGGTTGGCAAAAGCCAGTGCGGCTATTAGCGAACTGGCAGCCACTTATCAGGAATACAAAAGAGTGCATGAAGATGTGCTTACCGCCGCCGAAATGATGAAAGAGGAAACCGGCGCAGCAGCTGATTTATTATTTCAAGAAAAGAAACAGCTGGAGGCGGAGGAAACACAACTCCTGGAAAAAATTAAAATTTTACTGCTTCCCAAGGATCCTAACGATGATAAAAATGTGATTGTGGAAATCCGGGCTGGAACCGGAGGCGAAGAAGCTGCTTTGTTCGCTGCCGACTTGTTCCGGATGTACACTCGTTACGGAGAGACGAAAGGTTGGCATATTGAGATTTTAAGTTCCAGTGAAGCTGATCGCGGCGGTTTCAAAGAAATAATCTTTACGGTTGAGGGAAACCGGGTTTATAGCCGGATGAAATTTGAAAGTGGAGTTCATCGGGTGCAAAGAGTCCCGGAGACCGAAGCCAACGGCCGGATTCATACATCCGCTGCTACTGTAGCGGTTCTGATTCAGGCTGAAGAGGTTGATGTGAATATCAATCCAAACGACCTTAGAATTGATGTTTTCCATGCCGGCGGGCATGGCGGTCAGTGTGTCAATACCACCGACTCAGCGGTTCGAATTACTCATTTGCCCAGCGGACTGGTGGTTATTTGTCAAGATGAAAAGTCTCAATTGAAAAATAAAGAGAAGGCCATGAAGGTATTGCGGGCTCGTCTTTATGAAAAGCTCAGTAGCGCACAGCATGAAAAAATTGCGCAGGAGCGCAGGGACATGGTGGGTTCCGGCGACCGCAGCGAGCGGATTCGGACTTATAATTTTCCGCAGAACCGTTTAACGGATCATCGCATCAATTTGACATTATATCATTTGGATTCAAATATTGAAGGAAACCTGGATGAGGTCATTGAGCCACTAATCACGGCGGCTCAAGCCGAACGGTTACAAAATGTCGACCAACAATAACTTGACGATTGGTGAAATTATCAC
>DNPQ01000316.1 GCA_003501335.1 Bacillota bacterium | reverse complement strand
CCGATGATCGGTTCCTTGGAGGAATTTTTAAAAGCAAAGGGAATTTTACAAGAGTGTATGATGGAGCTGAAACAAGAAAGAAAAGCTTTTAACGAGAAAATTTCGGTGGGAATGATGATTGAAATCCCGTCGGCGGCGCTGAGTGCAGACGCTCTGGCCAAAGAGACCGATTTTTTCAGCATCGGCACCAATGATTTGATTCAGTATACGCTGGCAGTCGACAGAATGAATGAAAATGTCTCTCATCTTTATAATCCCATGCATCCGGCTGTTTTGCAGTTGATTAAAATGACGATTGCCGCTGCCCACAAGGAAGGTAAATGGTGCGGTATGTGTGGTGAGATGGCCGGAGATATTCGATCCATCCCCACTTTACTGGAATACGGATTGGATGAGTTTTCGATGAGCACTTCTTCTTTACTTGCAGCTAAAAAAGTCATCATTAATAGTTGACAACCACAACAGGAGCAGATTCATGGGATACCGATTGGTTTGTATTGATATGGACGGCACGCTGTTAAACAGCTGCAAACAGATTAGTAAGACGACGAAAGCTAGTTTGCTTAAGGCCCATCAACGGGAGGTCCAAATCGTTATCACCACAGGCCGGGTTTATATCGATGCGGCATATTACGCGAGTCAAATTGGTTTGCGATCCCCGATTATTGCTTCCAATGGCGCTTATATTAGGGATCAACAATCGCAGCAGTTAATTTATCAGAGTTTACTCCATGAAAAGCTTGCGTTACGGATATTGGATATTTGTAAAAGATATCATGTTTCTCCAAATTTTCATACTCCACAGCAAGAGTATTATGGCGGTATTTATCTTGCTATAAGGTGGCTGGTATTTTGTTTTCGGAATTGGATCACCGGCAATAAAAGCAGTGTGAAACGAAAATATGTACCAAATTATAGGCAATGGAGAAGGGTTTTTGCCAAAGAGCAAGACAGAATGATTAAGTGTATCATTATTCATTTTAACAAAGAAAAGCTAGCTAAGATTCGCAATGAATTATCCCGGATCGCGGAATTGGAGGTTGTAAGCTCAGCCTCGAATAATATAGAGGTTAATTATAAAGGGACTTCCAAGGGTAAGGGTGTGGAGATTTTAGCCCGGCATTATGGCATTCCCAGAGAAGAAATCATCGCCATCGGCGACAATGAGAACGACTTATCGATGATTGAGTACGCCGGACTGGGAGTGGCCATGGGCAATGCCCTAGATTTCGTTAAAGAGAAGGCCGATTATATTACGGATACCAATGATAACGACGGCGTCGCCAAAGTTATTGATAAATTCGTGCTGAATTCCTGACCCAAGCAAGATAGTCAGCCGCCTTGGAAGATAGATAGTCCATCCAATTTTAAGTGGAATTGTGTTTTAAGAGGAATTGTGTTTTGAAAGCGGAATTGTGGAACAATTCCATAAAAGGCGCAAAGCGCTTTTAAGGGTACCGGATAAAAGGGGCAGCGCGATGGAACTTAAGATATCCCAGGAAATCGCCCAGCAACAAAAATTAATTCTTACACCGGATATGCGGCAATCCCTGAAGGTATTGCAAATGCCTTTGCCGGAGCTTCAACAAGATATCATTCAGGAATTGGAAGATAACCCTTTGTTGGAAGTTTCTATCGAACCGGATAACGCAGGAGATGAGGCGCTATCACCCGACACCATCATTGATAAAATGGATTTTTTGACTCAGGGCCCCGGAAGCTTGAAGGAAGACGATTTTACTGACGGGCGTGACGAGGGGGAATCCATGGACCCTTTCGACTATGCCGCTGTCAAACCTTCTTTGAAAGACTTTTTAAAAGAGCAACTGCTGGATTTGGATGAGAAAAAAGCCATCCTGATCATCTGCGACTACATTATCGAAAATGTCGATGAAAAGGGTTATTTGGACTGCACAATCGAAGACATCACCGCCGGACTCGGAGCTCCGCCCGAGCTGGTCAATGAGGCTCTGGCGTTGGTCCAGGATTTGGAGCCTGCGGGGGTGGCGGCCAGAGACTTAAAAGAGTGCCTGAAAATCCAATTGCGGAAGAAAGAAATCACTAGTCCCGTAATCTACCGGATGGTGGATGAGTATTTGGAGCTCATCGCCGCGAACAAGCTCAGAGAATTGGCGAAACAACTGAATTTGGAAATCGGGCAAGTCCAGCAATATTGCCAGATCATCAGAACACTGGAGCCGAAACCGGCCCGGGGTTTTTTCAGTAGTGAATCCGGATATGTACTTCCGGAAGCTTATATTATCAGGAATCAGCAAGAGTTATTGATCGTCATGAATGAAAGCGCCTTACCGAAGTTAACCATTAATCAACTCTACCGGAATATCATTCACCAGCAAGAAGATCCAGCGGCTTTGGATTTTGTGAAAGCCAAATTAACTAGCGCTATGCTGTTGCTAAGCAACATCGAACACCGCAAAAGGACTATCTTTGCTATTTTAGAAACCATCACCGAATTCCAAAAAGACTATTTTTTACAGGGTGAAGCCTATTTACGGCCTATGACGATTGCTAATATTGCTGGAAGGCTTCATATTCATGAATCCACAGTTAGCCGGGCCATTCGCGATAAATATATTTGTACCCCTTTTCGTACGGTAAAGCTGAAAGATTTATTTACCGGAGGCATCAGTTCCGGTGAGGTGCAAGA
>DNPQ01000107.1 GCA_003501335.1 Bacillota bacterium | reverse complement strand
TTTTTTATTGTCATATGTTTGTTAAGATTTTATTACCAATAGAAATATAAAGGTATTTTTTTTAGGGTGTCGAAAAAAGTTTAAACTTTAATTTACAGAAGATATCCACTGCGGCTTGTCGTGATACTCGGGTTCCACCTGTCCCGTTAAAGATCTGACGTTCGAGGGTGCTGCTTTACCTTGAGGAAGTCAAGCCGGGAAATCCGGGATATAAGCATTTTCTAGATAGCCCCCCACCCAGCATTGCAGGGGCAACCGAAAGAATGAAAATGTGTCTACCTGCGATCCTAGCCCATTAAAGTTGAGTTGTGTTACAACTCATTAGAAAACGGTACACCGTTTTCAGGGGATCGGTATGATTTAAGGGTTTTGATTGTTTGAGCTTCGAAGTAATTCTCTCAATAGACTTGAGATTTCAGCCGATTTCCTTTAAGGAAAAGGGTAACAGCTTTTAGGCAACAGAGTATTTTTTAAGTAGCATTTTAAAATACTTTTGAATTGAAGAGGAGGAATTTTGATGAAGAAGTCTTTGTGGATTTGGCTGCCCATCATCGCAGCATTACTTATCGGAACGGTAGTATTTGCTAAAACAACCGCTAAGAATGGAATGGCCAAGGGGCAGGTTCTTAATTACAATCTGGCGCTTGATCCGGAGAGCCTTGATCCGGCAAAATCAGTCAGTATAGAGGAATTTAGAGTAGAGTATGCATCCTTTGAGGGTTTGGCTACTTTTGGCGAGGGAGATGTTCCCCGGCCCGGAGTGGCTGAAAAGTGGCAGATTACACCGGATGGTAAAACTTATACGTTTTATTTGCGGAAAAATGCTAAATGGTCCAATGGTGATCCGGTAACGGCCCGCGATTTTGAATACGCTTGGAAGAGGTTGCTCAACCCGAGTACGGCTTCCCCCAATGCCAGCACTTTATTTTATTTAAAAAACGCCGAGGATTACAATAACGGAAAAATTAAGGATGCCGACCAGGTTGGCGTGAAAGCCAAAGATAACTACACTTTAGTAGTTACCTTAAGTGCTCCTTGCAGCTATTTTCTGGGCTTAACCATCAACCCGGCTCTTTACCCGGTAAACCGGAAAACGGTTGAAGCCGGTCCCGACAAATGGGCTGGTAATCCTGAAACCTATATCGGCAATGGTCCTTTTAAAATGACCCATTGGACCCATCATGAGAAATTGGAGTTTGTGCCCAATCCGTATTATTGGAACAAAAGTCGCGTTAAGTTGCAGAAGTTGGTATTTTATGCGATAGAAGAACAAAGCACGGCTTTAACCATGTTTGATACGGATCAAATCGACCTTTCCGATGAACTGCCGCAGCCGGAACTTCCGCGGTTGACAGCGGCGGGTCTGGTAAAATACAGTCCCAGCATCGGCACTTATTACTATATGCTGAATACCAAAAAACCGCCTTTGAACGATCCGCGGGTTCGTAAAGCGCTGGCGCTGGCCATTGACAGAAGTCAAATCGTCAAGTATATTACCAAAGGGGGAGAGAAGCCGGCGCTTGGCTTTGTACCCTATGGGATACCGGATGCCAATGCCAAAGGCGTGTTCCGTCAGGTCGGCGGTTCCTGTTACGCTGATAATGAGGTGGCGCAGGCCAAAAAGTTATTGGCGGAAGCCGGTTATTCCGATATCAAAAAATTCCCGGCCCTTGAGATTCTCTATAATACCAGTGAAACCCATAAACAGATTGCCGAAGTCATTCAACAGATGTGGCATGATAAATTGGGCATCAATACCACGCTGGTCAATCAGGAATCAAAAGTATTTTTACAGTCCCGCAGCCAAGGCAATTTTCAAATCGCCCGCTCCAGCTGGATTGGGGATTATGTTGATCCCATGACTTTTCTGGATATCTGGGCCGCCGGTGATAATAACAACTATACCAATTGGACCAATGGGCAGTATGACAAACTCATCGACACCGCCAAAACGACCATGAACTCCAAGATCAGATATCAAGCAATGCACAATGCGGAAAAATTATTAATGGATCAGATGCCGATTATTCCGATCTATTTTTACACCCGGCCCTATATCATCAAGCCGTGGGTCAAAGGTGTCAGATATTCTGCCGTAGGTTTGGTGGACTTTTCAGGAGTCATCATTCACGCCCATTAAAGTGTACGTCCGTAATTGAGTTTGAATCCTTTAAATATTAAACGTAGAGGCTGTCGTAAAAGTAGTTTTCAATCGAAAGATATGGAATGGAAAGAATCTCTGAAAAGATTGTATATCTTTGATATTGAGCTTTCTTTTGGGATAGCCCCTTTCCTGAAGGTTGCCTTTGAGTAAGGAGTGAAAGAATGGTTAGGTATGTTTTAGACCGTTTGATATCTTCGGTGACAACATTGTTATTAATCATTACGGTCACTTTTATTTTAATGCATGCCATCCCCGGGGGGCCTTTTGACCAGGAGAAGGCGGTCTCAACCCAAATTACTCACAATATTGAGGAACATTACCATCTCAATAAGCCACTTTGGTGGCAATACGGCGATTATTTAAAAAAAATCGTCCATCTGGATTTGGGTCCGTCCTATAAATATCCTGATCTTTCGGTGAATGATCTGATACGGGAAGGTTTTCCGGTTTCCGCGTCGATCGGCTTGTTAGCTGTTTTATTGGCCGTGGCGCTGGGAATTCCTGCTGGTATCCTGGCAGCTTTACGGCATTCCAAGTGGCAGGACAATTTGGTAATGTTAGTAGCGATAGTTGGAGTTTCGATACCGAGTTTTATTGCGGCAACTTTGTTGCAATATTGTTTTGCTTATAAATGGCAATTGTTTCCGGCGGCTCTTTGGGGTACCCCGGCTCATCTGGTCTTACCGGTCCTCGCTTTGTCTGCCCTTCCATTGGCATTCTTCGCCCGGTTGATCCGTTCCAGTATGCTGGAAGTGTTGTCCCAGGATTATATCCGCACCGCTCGTTCCAAAGGGCTTAGCGAAGCGGCCGTTGTTTTGCGGCATGTATTGAAAAATACCTTGATTCCTTTTATCACAGTTTTGGGGCCGATGCTGGCGAACCTGCTGACAGGCACCTTTGTGATTGAAAGAATCTTCGCTATCCCGGGACTGGGAAATTACTTTGTGAACAGCATTTATAATCGTGATTATTTTGTGATTTTAGGCTTAACGGTTTTTTACGCCAGTATTTTGTTATTGTTAAATTTTGCGGTCGATATCGTTTATGCGTTGATCGATCCCCGAATTAAACTGGCGTCCAAGGAGGAATGACCATGGATATGTCCGGGTCTTTTGAACCGGTAGAACGGAAAGAGCGGTTGGACTTCAAAGAAGAGGGCGCTCAAAGAGCAGAGATTAATTTCTGGCAGGATGCCTGGCGCCGTTTAAAACAAAATAAAGCCGCGATTATCTCGCTTTTTGTTATTTTGTTCATATTTGGGGCCGCTTTTTTGGGTCCGTTATTTTCTCCGTATTCTTATACCCGGCAGGATTTAATTTTCCAAAACACCCCCCCCTCCGCCCAGCATTGGTTTGGTACCGATAATGTAGGCCGGGACTTACTGGTGCGCTGTTTATACGGGACCCGGATTTCGTTGCTGGTGGGAATTTTTGCAACGATTATCAGTCTAACCATCGGTGTCGTATTTGGCGGTTTTTCGGGACTCGTCGGCGGCAAAGTCGATAATGTGATGATGCGGATCGTCGATATATTCTACGCCATTCCTTTATTGCTTTGGGTTATTTTATTGATGGTCCTCTTAAAGCCGGGTTTGCAAAATATTCTCCTGGCCATCGGGATCACTTATTGGCTGAGTATGGCCCGGATTGTGAGGGCTGAAGTATTAAGCCTCAAGGAACAGGATTACGTTCTGGCCGCCAAAGCCATTGGAGCCGGCCGGATGCGGATTATTTTCAGACATTTGATTCCCAACTGTTTCGGCCCGATTTTGGTGACGGCCACTTTCAATATTCCTCAAGCCATATTTACCGAGGCTTTTTTGAGCTTTATCGGACTTGGGATCAGCGCTCCCATGGCTTCACTGGGAATGTTGACTTCGGATGCCATCACTGGATTACGTTCCTTCCCTTATCAGCTCTTCTTTCCGGCATTCATGATTTGCATCATTATGCTGGCCTTCAACTTTTTGGGAGACGGCTTAAGGGATGCTTTAGATCCACGGATGCGAAAGTGAGGCAGGTACCATGAATACTCTGTTAGATGTAAAAGATTTAAAGACTTCATTTTACACTTATGCCGGAGAAGTGAAAGCAGTCGATGGGGTAAGTTTTCAGCTGGATGCCGGTGAGGCCTTGGCGATAGTCGGCGAATCGGGCTGTGGTAAAAGCGTAACCGCTTTATCCATTATGGGTTTAGTGCAAGATCCCGGCAAAATCGTGAATGGGCAAATTTGTTTAAACGGCCGGGATTTAACTCTAGCTTCCAACAAAGAGCTGTGTGGAGTCCGGGGCAATGAAATCGGGATGATCTTTCAAGATCCGTTAACTTCTTTAAACCCGGTTCTTTCTATTGAGCAGCAAATGATCGAAAGTTTAATGCTGCATCAGAAATTATCCAAAAGACAGGCTATTACCCGCGGGATCGAGCTATTGAAAATGGTGGGGATCCCCGCGGCAGAAGATAGATTTTATCAATATCCGCATCAATTTTCCGGCGGTATGCGGCAGCGGGTTATGATTGCCATGGCGATGGCCTGCGGGCCCAAAATTCTGATTGCCGACGAGCCGACTACAGCCCTTGATGTGACGATTCAGGCCCAAATCCTGGAGCTAATGAAAGGTGTAAGGAAAAGTCTGAATACGGCGATTGTTTTGATAACCCACGATCTGGGTGTGGTGGCCGGGCTATGTCAACGGGTGCTCGTCATGTATGCCGGAAAAATCGTGGAAAGAGCTCCCATCGAAGACCTTTATTACAGGCCGAAGCACCCTTATACCTGGGGACTTCTCGGAGCGCTGCCCCGCCTGGATGCGGAAGATAATCAGAAGCGGAAGTTAACGCCGATTTGGGGCAAGCCTCCCGATCTTCTGGCTCCGCCGCCCGGCTGCCGTTTTGCGCCCCGCTGTCAGTATGCCATGAAAATTTGTGAAAGGGAAGTTCCGCCGGATTTCGAAATCACTCCGCAGCATCAGGCGGCTTGCTGGTTACTGGATCCCAGAGCGCCTAAAGTGGAGCATTTCCCGGAAGGGAGTGCGGCCTTATGAACATTCAAACTCAATCCGATCAGCCGCTGATCGAAGTCAAAAATCTCCAAAAATCTTTTTTGGTTTCCAAAGGTTTTTTGGCGCGCACGCAAGCGATTCTGAAAGCTGTCGATGATGTCAGTTTTGCCATTCACAAAGGAGAAACCCTGGGTTTAGTGGGGGAATCCGGTTGCGGCAAAACGACCATCGGACGGACGATGATTCGGCTTTATGAAGCCAGTGGAGGACAAGTCTTATTTCAGGGACAAAATATTCTGGGACTGCCTGAGAAAGAAATGCTGCCCTATAGACGTCGGATGCAGATGATTTTTCAGGACCCTTATTCGTCCTTGAACCCGCGGATGACTGTGGCTGAGATCCTGAAGGAACCCCTGACTATTCACGGGATTGCCCAGGGAAAAGAGGCCACCAGCCGGGTGCATGATTTATTGCGAATGGTGGGCCTCAGCAAAGAACAGGCCTCCCGCTTTCCGCATGAGTTTTCGGGAGGACAGCGCCAGCGGATCGGGATTGCCAGGGCACTTGCTGTAGAACCGGATTTCATCATCTGTGACGAACCCATCTCCGCTCTGGATGTTTCAATCCAGGCCCAGATCATCAATTTGCTGGAAAAATTGCAAACAGAAATGAACCTGACCTATCTTTTTATCGCCCATGACATCTCCATGGTCCGCCATACCAGCAAACGGATTGCCGTGATGTATCTGGGGAAATTAGTAGAACTGGCGGATGCCGGGGAATTGGCTAAAAATCCATTGCATCCTTACACGCAGGCTTTACTGTCGGCCGTACCGATTGCCGATCCGATCCGGGAAGCTTCGCGCCATCGGATCGTGTTGGAAGGGGATGTACCCAGTCCGGTCGATCCCCCGCCGGGTTGCCGTTTTAAAACCCGCTGCCGGATGGCAAAGCCTGGTTGCGCCGAGACGGCTCCCGAATTGAAGGAAGTCGCCCCCGGACATAGGGTTGCTTGTTTTGCGGTTTGAGACATTGCCGAATCTTTTTCCCGTATAGTCGTTGAGCCACCGGTATACGCCTAGTTTACCAGTGGTTTTTTTATACCTCGAAGTGGAGTCCAATAAAAATATCAAGTTTACCAGCGATGGTGTAGAAGTTAAGTATGAAGCATTCCATGCTCAAAAAAGTATTGATTAAGTTTTGGAAGCGCCTGCCCAAGTGGCGGGTGCAAAAAAGATCCGCACCGGGACCGAATCGATTCAATCGTTCCTAGTTGAGGTTTGTTTTTAAATTTGTTATCATATAAAGTTAGATAAGGAATACAGGAGAGGTAACGATGACGCATCAAGATAGCAATGATATTTTGGCAAAGGAGCCTCTGTTAAAAAAATTCTTTGAAGTGGGGAGAGCTTTATCCTCGGAAAAGAATACTCTTACATTGTTAGACTTAATTATTTGTAATAGCATGGAACTTACATTTTCCGATGCGGCTACGATTTACCTGGTAACCGAAGAAAAAACCGGTAATTTGTCATTCGTTGAACCCCATCATTATGAGGGGAAACTGTTAAAGTTTGCAATCGCTAAAAACCGAAGTTTGCTGGTTGGACTTGAAGAATCCGTTTCTGAAATTACACCCGGAAGCATATGCGGATATACTGCAATTACTGGAGTAACCTTGAAGATAGATGATGCCTATGCGATTCCCCCGGAAGCAGAATATGGCCTGGATCAAAGTTTTGATCGGATGACGGGTTATTGGACGAAATCAGTCTTGTCGATTCCCATGAAAACTCCTGAAGACAAAGTAATGGGGGTTATTCAGCTTATTAACAAAAAGAAACATGATGTTGGTAAAATTGGCTATCATGAAAAAGGTTTCATTCAGAATATTATTCCTTATGACAGCGCCGATGAACTCGTGATGAATTCCCTGGCGGGCCAGGCAGCTGTGGCCCTGGAAAACAATTTACTTTATCAAAACATGCAAGGCCTGTTGCAAAGTTATAAACAGCAAAATGAGCAACTGGAGGTTATGAGCCGGAATGTATTAAAAGCTCATGAAGAAGAAAGGAACCGGATTGCCAGGGAAATTCATGATGGTCTGGCTCAATCGGTGACGAATCTCTCTTTGAAAGTGGAAATCTGTAAAGAGCACCTGCAAAGGGGTAATCTTGAAAAAGTCAGGGAAATTTTGAATGGATTAAACGAAAATATCAGGGCTTCCGTCCAGGAAACCCGGACCATTATTTATGACATTAAGCCCCCTTATTTAGACGATGGATTAATAAAAGCGCTGGAAAATCACATTCATCTTTTCTCAGAGAACAACGGTATTCATGTTAAATTTTCAGTTTTGGAAAGTGACATTCCGCTTGAATATTACCAGGCGTCAACCATTTACCGGATTGTACAGGAAGCGCTTACGAATATAGCCAAACATGCAGATGCCCAAAAAGTTTCGGTTATCCTTGCCTGCAAAAATAATAATCTTCTGATTACAATTGCTGATGACGGTAAGGGATTCGACCCGTTGCTCATTGCCGATAAATACCGTAACCGGACGGATGGGGGATTTGGGCTACAGAGCATGCGGGAACGGATCAAGCTTATTAAAGGCAAGATGAATATTCATTCCCAGCCGGGGTGTGGCACTCAAATTATCCTGACGATTCCTTTTAAGAAGTGAGAATTGAGTATGTTTACCGAACGACTCAGTGAACAT
>DNPQ01000461.1 GCA_003501335.1 Bacillota bacterium | reverse complement strand
ACGGAGAAATCAGCGGCAAAAATGGAGGGTGCTATTTTAATCATGCTCCGGTTCCTCCTTTTCCTTTAAGCAATAAAAATGCTTTCGCTATTTTACGATATCGGACATCCATTGAATGGAATTTCATGAAAAAGGGCTGCCAATTCTGGGACAGCCCCGAAAAACTTACACCCCATGATTTTAAAGCAACCCAAGTTAAGAGCTTTTTATTTTTTCTGGGTTTCCTTCAATAATCTTTCCCCTACCGCACCATTGGGATGGTTATAATAAAACTGTTCTTTGGAAAACTGCGGATATTCCATTAAGTTAATGGCCATGGCATCAAAAATAGCTATGATTGCCAGCATGCTCGCAGTCGCCAACATATTATATTTACAAGCTTCCTTTTCCACATGGTTCATAATAACTACATCGCTCGCCCTGCCCAGTATAGAATTTTTATCTTCAGTACAACTTATTAATTTAACTTTACGATACTTAATCGTTTCTAAAAGCTTTGCAATCTCTCCGGTATTTCCTCCCCTGGAAACCGCAATGACCACATCGCCATCCTGAACAACACCCATCCCGCCATGAGCCCCGTCTCCGGCCGATAGATAAAAAGCAGGCTTATTGACACAGCAAAACGTATGGGCAATCTTCCTGGCCGCTACTCCGGATGTACCCATACCCATCGTAACGATTTTACCTTTGCAATGGAGGATCAGATCGAATGCCTTAAGGTAATCTTGCTGATCCATTTTGGTTTTTAAATCACCAATGGCCTTGGATTCGATATCCCATACCCCCAAAGCAATTTGCATCGTATCGTCTTTCATCTTCAATTCTCCTCAGTTATGCTTTTCCTGGCCGTAATAAGCATTAGGCCCGAATTTACGGTTGTAATGTTTTTCAATAATGCTTTGCTTCAGCGGCGCCGGAGCTTTTGAATTAAATAGGGTATAGTAATTCATCTCAGCGATTCTTTCAAGCACCACACTGTTTTTGACTGCGCTATCGACATCTTTCCCCCAGGTAAACGGGGCATGTCCGTAGGCTAAGATTCCCGGAACACTGATTGGATCCTTGCCGCGCTTTTTAATTGTTTCGACAATGATCTGCCCGGTGATTTTTTCATAGTTTTCATCGATTTCATCATCCGTTATTTCTCGGGTACAAGGTACGCTACCAAAGAAAAAGTCGGCATGTGTTGTTCCAAAACATGGCATGTCCATCCGCATTTGCGCCCAAATGGTCGCCCATTTTGAATGGGTATGAATGACGGAACCGATTTGAGGAAAGGCCTTATAAATTTCCAGATGGGTGGCTGTGTCAGTGGATGGTCTTAAATCGCCTTCAACGATTTTACCATCCAAATCCAATACCACAATATCGTCGGCGGTCATTTCAGCATACGGCACGCCGCTTGGCTTAATCGCCACCAGACCTTTTTCACGGTCATAGGCGCTTACATTTCCCCAGGTCAGTATGACCAACCCGCATTCCACTAATTTCAGATTACCTTCTAACACCTTTTCCTTAAGTTCTCTCAAATCAAGCGCCCCCCATTTCTTTTCTGATTTCCTTCAGTTTCTTCATGGCATTACTCTGCATGCCCATGAAATCATGCATTTCCTCATAGATACCAAATAAGGCATCATAAATACGGGTATTTTCCGGGATGGGTGTATAGGCCTTTTTCTCGTGATTCCCCAGCACCCCAACGGCATCGGCGATCTTGTCGTAACCGCCCCGGGAAGCACCTGCCGCAGTAGCCCCATAAATTGCCGATGCATAGGCCGATGTCTGCGGTAGATTGCTAACATGGATCTCCTTATGGCATACATCTGCGTAAATCTGCATAATCAAGGGACTTTTCGTCGATATCCCGCCGCAGGCGAACAGCTCATCCACTGGTACGCCGTATGTCTCAAAAGTTTTAATAATTTTTCGGGTTCCAAAGGCCGTAGCTTCAATGAACGCCCGATACATTTCTTCCGGAGTGGTATGAAGATTCAAGCCCACCATCATCCCACTGAGATCGACATCGACTAAAACCGAACGGTTCCCATTTAACCAGTCTAAGGCCACCAATCCACTCTGGCCGGGTTTCAACTTTTGGGCTTTTTCCTCCAACAGCTGGTAGACATCTATTCCTTTCTCGGAAGCCTCTTTACTAAACTCCGAGTTGAGGCAATTTTGGACAAACCAATGGAAAACATCGCCCACCGATGCTTGTCCGGCTTCATAGGAAATAAATCCCGGCAAGGTTCCATCTTGCACCATTCCGCATATTCCAGGCACAATTTTTTCTTCATTGCCCAATAATAAATGGCACGTTGAGGTACCGATGCTCATAGCCATTTGTCCTGCTCTATTCATTCCTATTGCTGCCGGTACTACACAGGCATCCGTATGAGCAACTGCAACAGCTGTTTGCTGAGTCAATCCCATATCTTTAGCAATATCCGCAGTCAAAAACCCGGCACAATTCCCAACATTCAAAATCGGTACGTTTAATTTCTCGCTAATCACATTGTTCAGTTTGGGATTCAGCAACGAAAAAAAGCTCGCATCGGGGTAACCTTCCGGTTGACTCCAGATCGCTTTATATCCGGTCATCACATTACTCTTAACCAAGTGATTGGTTAGCTTGGAAACCAACCAATCACCCACTTCCAGAAAATAAGCCGCCGCATCATACACTTCCGGCGCTTCTTCAACTATTTGCATGATTTTAGGAATCATCCACTCACTGCTGATCTTTCCGCCGTACCTTTTCAAAAAAGGCATCTTTTCTTTTTCCGCTATTTTATTGAGCTGGTTTGCTTGACCCTGAGCGGCATGATGTTTCCACATTTTTACATACGCATGGGGATTATTCTTAAATACATTTTGCTCATTCAAAGGCTCCAATTGACTATCCAGCGGCAATATGGTACATGAAGTGGTATCAATTCCGATTCCAATGATTAATTTTGGATCGACTCGGGATTGGTTGATTAAATCCCTGACCGATAAAACTAACATCTTATAATAATCATATCCAAATTGGATAGCCCAATCGGGTCCAAGCTTTTTCCCGGATGGAAGTTCACTCTCCATGACTCCATGCGGATAGGATTGTTCTGTCCCGGCAACAACCTTGCCTGATCCTACTTCTACCAGTACCGCTCTAGCGTTTTGCGTACCATAATCTATGCCAATTGAATATTTCATTTGTTACCCTCTTATCTGATAGACTGCACAATTGATTTTATGTAGTTCAAAGAAAACTTCAAATCTTTAACCAACTCTTCCTGATTCAAAGCGCCACTGAAAATTTCCGCTGGTGTCAATCTTTGAGGAAGCGGCTCAAAGGAAACGGCAGCTTCATAATCAATATCATTCAAGGCCAGAAAAATTTCTTTCCAGTTGAAACAGCCTTTTCCCGGAACTTCCCGGGTATTATCGCCTAAATGCAAATGCACCAGCCAGTCCTTACCAGCCCGTCGAATCGCATTATGAATACCGCTTTCTTCCTCCAATTGCATATGAAACGTATCGCCGATAATCTTTACATTATCCCTTTGGGTGTCTTTAGCCATTTTTATGCCATCTTCCAGGGTTCTAACCAGATTGACTTCATATTTATTGACACACTCCAGCATAATGGTGATATTTCCTTGTTTCTTAGCATAATCTGCGACTTCACAGAGGGAACTGACTGCATTTTTCCAATCTACCTCTCTGGAAACAAAATAGTTGAGCTTATTGACTTGGCTTGGAACGATTAATACTCTTTTTGCACCCAGCTGTACCGCCATATCAACACATTTTTTGCCATATTCAACCGCCGCATTCCGATACTGTAGTTCGTTATGATTAAAAGCTCTGGTCTCTTCCGAAAAATTACCGCTTACCGAAAAGGCTGTTAAGCCATTTTTCTTCAAAGCTTCTTTGACCTTTTTTATATCTGTAGTATCAGATTCACCACTAATCTCCAATCCATCGACTCCGATTTCCTTTGCTTTGGCAGCAATTTCGTCAATGGATGCTTTGCCGAAAATCCAGCTATTAATTGAGAATTTTATTTGCTTCATGGTCCTTTTCTCCTATCTTGATAGTTTCTTTGCTTGTAGCCATTTTCAATTTATGAATTTCCCAATGACTCGACATAATCTTTGGTATCCTTCCGGCCAACGGAGCCATATTTAGAGGCAAGGGACTGCACTATAACTACGGCAAGCAAAATGACTCCAATCATGACGAATTCCCACTGGGGGTCGATAAATCTTTGTAATTTAAAAATATTGGAAAAGGAACCCATAATCAGACTTCCAAAAAGTGTTCCCGTCATTTTGCCAATACCTCCGGTCAATGCAGCGCCACCGATTACAACAGAGGCAATGGCATACAGTTCATACCCGTTTCCAGCCAATGGATAAGAAGAACCAACCCGTGATGCAAAGATAATGCCGGCGAAACCAGCCATCATTCCACATAACGCATGGGCGGTAAATAAGGTCTTTTGCACACTTACGCCCATCATTTTAGCTGCTTCCGCATTACCCCCCACGATATACATGGTTCTCCCAATGAAACGCTTTTTTAAAACAAAAGAAGTGATCGCTACAACCAGAATAAATAAAATCAAAGGAAAGGAAATGTACTGCAAGAACACTCCCCGGCCGATGAAACTTAATACCGGCGGCAGAGTTCCCACATTAACCGTCACATTATTGGAGAACGCCAGAACAAGCCCACGCACCAGTAACATGGTCGCCAATGTGCCGACAAACGCGGGGATCGCCATTTTATTGATTAAAAAACCATTAACCAGTCCAACTACAACCCCTACAACAAGCGGCACTAGAATCGCCAAAACAACCGAATACCGCGAGAGCACAATAAAAAAATAACAACTCAGGGAAAACACCGAACTAACACTTAAGTCAATCGAACCGCACAGGATCACAAAAGTCATTCCCACGGAGACAAGCCCCATAATACTGGCCGAACGCAGGAGATTGCTCGTATTTTGCAATGATAAAAAGGTCGGACTCACTAAGGCACCAATAATAATGACAGTGATTAAACCAAGTAACGTTACATTATCCAAAATGAAAGTCTTGAAATTTTTCATACCTACCGACTACCTTTCTTTGGATTGCGTTATTTTTTACGAAAACCATGGAAAAATAATGCAAGCACTATGATGCAGGCTTTAATTATCAAAGCTGTCGAATAAGGGACATTATTCATGTTGCACATCATCGTAATTAATTGCAACAAAATAGCTCCGCAGACCGTACCAATAACATTGGGGGATCCGCCGGTAATCGGCGTACCACCAATAACCGCAGCCGCAATAGCATTAACTTCCATATCAAGACCAACCGTAGAAGGATCCGCGCTCGAAACCATGATCATGTCGAGCATCCCGCTCGCCCAGGCAAAGATTCCGGAAACTGTATAACAAATGATGATAATCTTGGTAGTATTGATTCCGCAAATTCTAGCCGCTGTGGGGTTATTGCCATACGCTTCCACTTGAAATCCAAACTTCATGCGATTCACAACCAGGTACATAATCGCTGCTGCTATTAGAATGATCACAAAGTGAATCGGTATATGTCCAAATAGGGGAGTAATGAAAAAGGTTGTCAGACCGGGAGAATTATAGGTGACCGTTCCATGCCCGCTTAAACCTTGTGCAAGACCCCGGAAAATATACATTAAAGCAAGGGTGGAAACCAGTGGAAGGATGGAAAACTTAGAAACCAGTACCCCGGAGAACGCGCCAAAAGCTGCAACAACAAGTAAAGAAATGATAATCCCAGCAGGTGCTCCGTTTGCAAGAAAAATTGCGGATATCGTTGCACCCAGTCCCATCGCTGAGCCAACCGAGATATCAATCCCGCCTGTAGCAATGATCAGGGTCATACCCAGTCCCAGCAATACTACTTTCGATGCCTGTACTGAAAGATTGGAAAAGGTTACCCAACTAATAAAGTTTTGGGTAAACAAACAATTAAAAAGGATCAAGAATAGTAACGCGAATGCAGCAACATATTTTCTAAAAAATGTTCCGCTAAATCTTTGATTATTTGCGACAATAGACATCATTCTACCACCCTACATTAAAGAGTCGATTGATTTTTTATTCGCTATTATCCACATGATATTTTTTTCCGAAATTTCATCGCCTTTAAGTTCTCCAACAATCATCCCATCCCGTAAAACGATGATTCGGTCGCAATTCCTTACCAGTTCCGACATTTCTGAAGAAATAAAAAGAACACTGATTCCTCTTTCAGAAAACTCACAAATCAGCTTTTCAATTTCCTGTTTTGCTCCCACATCGATTCCCCGGGTGGGTTCATCGAATATGATTAATTTGGGGTTGGTTGCCAGCCATCTCGCCAGGATTACTTTTTGCTGATTGCCTCCGGAAAGATTTTTGATTAACTGTTCCCCGGAAGGTGTTTTAATCCCCAATTTCTCAATGTATCCAGTGGATAACTGCTTTCTCTTTTTCAAATGAATAAACCCTGCCGTACATATTTGCGAAAGGGCGGATACCGAAATATTATTTTGAACGGATATATCGGGAAACAAACCTTCTTCGCGGCGGTTTTCGGTGCAAAAAGCCAAACCGTGGGCAACTGCATCTGTGGGGGTACGAAAGTGCACCGGCTGATTTTCAACCTTGATTTCACCTGAATCCGGTATATCACAACCGAAAATGATCCTGGCGATCTCGGTACGGCCGGCACCGAGTAATCCCGCAAAACCTACGATCTCACCGCGATGAAGCTCAAAACTGACATCGCGCACATGGGGTACTCGGTTGATATGGCTTACCTCTAAAACGCAATCTTCGCCGCTCATATCGCGTTTGGCCTTTTGATTATCCCCAGCGACAATCTTTCTCCCAATCATTTTGTTGAGCAAATCGTATTGAGATAGTTCTTTGCTCTCATAAGTGCCTTCGTATTGACCGTCTTTCAGTACGGTAATCCGGTCACACATCCGATAGACCTCATCCAAACGATGGGAAATAAAGATGATGGCAACGCCATTTTTTTTAAGCTTATCGATTATCCCAAATAATATGTCAACTTCGTTGGTATCCAATGAAGACGTTGGCTCATCCATAACAATCAGTTTACTTTCCAGACTTATTGCACGTAAAATGGATATAATTTGTTGCTTTGCGGTTCCGTATGTGTTCAGCGGTTTGCGTGCATCAATTTTCACTCCGATATCATCGACTAACTTTTGGGCCTTCTCATTCATTGTTTTCCAGTCAATTCCTTCCCTTTTCATAGGGTAACGGCCCAAAAATATGTTTTCACTTACGCTCAAGTACGGAATCATATTCAATTCCTGGTAAATCGTACTTATCCCCGCATGTTGAGCACTGAGGGCATTGGGAAATACACATTTTTTTTCATCAAAAAAAATTTCCCCGGTGTCAGCCCGGTAAATACCTGTCAATATTTTAATTAATGTCGATTTACCCGCCCCGTTTTCACCCATCAGCGCATGAACTTCGCCCCGTTTTACTGAAAAGCTGACATTATCGAGAGCCTTCACACCGGCAAAATTCTTGGTTATATTTTGAATGTCTAATATATTATCATTCATCTCTTTAACACCTTTTGGTTTTTTAATTAGGCGGAGCGGCTGTTGCAAAATTTTTTTCGATTGAGATAGCCAAGCTATTGATTCCGTTTCCATATAAATTGGATTAGGATAGTGGTTATCACATTAATCGGAAAATGCTTTTGCGACAGCCCCCTCTTCCGCTTCCATTATTTTTAACTAAAATGCCTAGTCTTTGATAATGTCGAATTAAAATCCAAGATCATAATACTTATCAACAGTTGTTGCATCTACCAGCCTGTCCTGAACCGCAATTTTGGGGGCAATCTTTTTTCCGGCCATTCCGGCTTCAATCGTCTCGAATATAAGACCGGCGTACTTAGGACTGCAGGTTACTGTAGCGGATACAGCGCCGGCTTTAATAGCTTTGAATGTTTCATACATACCGTCTACGCCAACCAGAAAGACATCTTTGTTTACTTTGAGACCGGCTGCCTGTAAAGCAAGAGAAGCTCCAAGGGCCATTTCATCATTTTGGCAATAAATAGCATCCACTTTCCCGCCGGTTGATTGAAGAATATTTTGGGTTACTTCTTGTGCTTGAGAACGGGACCAGTTAGCAGGTTGTGTTGCAACAAATTGGAAGTTTCCGGCTTCTTTGGCTGCATCTTCGAAGCCTTGACCTCTGTCTCTTACATCCGTGCCTCCAACTTTACCCTGAATTTCAACCACTCGAACCGTTTTTAAACCTTTTTTCTTAGCTGCATTAGCAATCCACTTACCTGCTTGATTACCTTCCCAAACGAAATCGGACATAATCGAGGAAACGTAATCAATGCCTGGTTTACCATTCGAGCCTCTTGCCTTCATAATCACCGGTACACCTTTGGCCTTGCATTTATCCAAGGCGGGCTGAATCGCATCGGCATCGATAGCTACGATAACCATTACATTACAACCCTGAGCCAGTAAAGACTCAACATCCGAAATCTGTTGTTCTGTATCACCCTTAGCATTGGTAACAGCTATTTTATAACCTTTTTTCTTAGCTACTGCCTGCATATCCTTGGTTTCAACATCACGCCATGTGCTCGCCAAATCCGCTTGAGAGAAACCCACAAAAAGTTTACTCTTTGCCGGCCAGATCCATTTTGTACTTTGGGCACTTTTGCCGGCTCCCAAAGCTGCAATTGCACATACACCGATAAGTACCATGCTTAAGATTACTAATAATGTTTTTTTCACGAATAGAACCCTCCCAGTTTTTAATCATTAAAAAACAAATTATAATTGTCTTTTCTCGTGTAACCACCTTACCTTAAGATGAATTCCACTTCTTCAGCAGAACAATCGCCATAACGATATCCCTCCTTTCTAAATTCAGAGAAAAACTATTCAATAAGGCTCTGAACGTATATTGATTTAAGACAAATTAAAACTAATTTACGTTTCCACTTCTGTATTCCTTTTGGTATCTATTCCTAAGAAAGCCTTCAAATTATTTATGTATAATGCAATTTAGTTCGTCTTCTACTTAATATGCTGCTTTAGGTCCATCGCTGATTTCAAAATATACTGTTTATATCTATTTTAAAAAACAAATAATTCATAGAAAAATAAACGCTTATCGTTAAGCTTAACGATAAGCTTAACGATAAGCTTAACGATAAGTTAATAATAACTCTGTTAACTTTAAATGTCAACTTGTTTTCAAAAAAATAAATGCCGCTGGAATGGTTATCAAGTAACCCCCCGAAAGATTGGGCTCAATGTTCATGTTGGGGTTCTCGAATACTTTAACCAAATCCAAAAAGTCAATATCCTCAATAATACCAACGCTGAGATACCCACCGGAAAGCTAATTACGAAGTGTTCTCTGCTTCAGTCATGACTTATACTGTGAATCCACCACCCTGAGCTACATCTTGAAAAATTGGATATATTGCAAACAAAAAAATGGCCCCCAAAATTAATGAAGGCCAAAAAAGGATTGTTATTAACTTAAAACCATGATTTACCCAAAAATGATCCACACTGCCAATAGCTTTCTTCTTATTTTACAATATGGTTGTTTAGTTTATCAATAAGTTCCTGTACCGGAACGCCATGTACCAAACAAGCCTCTGCCAGACTTTCGCCAGTGGAAGAAGGACAACCCAGACAATGCATTCCCATCTCTAAAAAATAAGATGCTGTGGTTTGGTCTGCATTTAAGATTTCGCCAATTAAAGTGTTTGGGGTTATGATCATTTTCATTTCCTCTTTTCTGTAAAATATATTTTAGAAAATCCGGATAATCAGACATCTGAAACAACCGATCTACGATGCCTTGTCATCTACGATGCTTTATCGATAACTTTGAAAGGTACCTCACCCAATACCTTCTGATTAAGATTCAACACATGCTCTATTCGAGGTAAGGCAATCCCCAAAGTTTCTTTCAACACATCTTCGATAGTCTCTACAGGTATAATTGTAAGTTGCTTCCTCACTTCTTCCGGCACATCCTTAAGGTCAATCTCATTTTCCTTGGGAATCAAAACTTTGGTAATCCCCGCCCTTTGGGCCCCTAATAATTTTTCTTTGAGGCCGCCGATTGGCAATACGGCTCCCCTTAAAGTTATTTCGCCTGTCATGGCAATTTTGGAATCTACCTTGATGCCCGTGACTAAGGAAGCGAGGGCCGTAAATAATGTAATCCCAGCAGATGGACCATCCTTAGGAACCCCCCCTGATGGAACATGAATGTGCAAGTCTCTTTCCTTAAAATTAATCGAGTTCATGGGTAATCTTGATTTCAATAAGCTTAAAGAAATTCTCGCTGATTCTTTCATCACATCACCCAGTTGACCGGTTAGGGTAACTTCTCCGCTTCCTGACATATCCGTTGCTTCAATAAAAAGTATTTCTCCACCAACCGGAGTCCATGCCAGTCCCGTAACAACTCCCGGCGGATTATCCAACTCCGCCCGATCATGTCTGGAAACTTGTCTCCCCAGCAACTCCTCTAATTGATCCCCTTTAACTTTGTAAGGTAATTCTATTTTATTCGATACGATTTTCTCCGAGGCTATTCTGGCAAGAGCAGCCAATTGTTTTTTTAATCCCCTGACTCCAGCTTCTAAAGTGTAGTCACTGATTATTTTTTCTAACACATCATCCTCAATAACGAATTGTTCCGCTGTCAATCCATGCTCTTCGAGAATTGCCGGCATTAAATGATTTTTTCCAATATGGAACTTTTCGTTTATCGTATAGCTGGAGATTTGAATCACCTCCATTCTATCCAGCAGCGGACCGGGAATGCTTTCCAGCGAATTAGCGGTCGCAATAAAGAAAACATCCGACAAATCATAGGGCAGATCCAAATAATGATCGGTAAAGCTGTTGTTTTGTTCCGGATCCAGCACCTCTAATAAAGCACTGGCAGGATCACCACTATAACCGCCTACCATTAGCTTGTCGACTTCATCCAAAACCATCACCGGATTGTTTTCCCCGGCCTTTTTGATACTTTGAATAATTCTTCCCGGCATAGCTCCGATATAAGTTCTGCGATGCCCTCTAATCTCCGCTTCATCTCGAATCCCACCCAAACTCAAACGAATGTACTTTCTATCAAGAGCTTCGGCAATACTCTTGCCCAGGCTTGTCTTTCCTGTTCCAGGAGGTCCTACCAGTAATAGAATAGAACCCTTTTTGTCTTTTTTGAGCTGCATTACCGCTAAATGCTGTATGATTCGATCCTTCACTTTGTCCAAGCCATAGTGTTGTTCATCTAAAATCCGTCTGGCTTCCTCCAAATTGATCGGTTTTCCTTCACTCTTTTTCCAAGGAAGTTGCACCAATAGATCTAAGTAATTACGAATAACATTATATTCCGGACTATTAGGGCCCTGCGCTTCCAATTTATCTAATTCTTCCAGAGCCGTTTTCTTTACATCCGGCGGCATACCAGCTTCTTCAATTTTGCTTAAATAATCGTTATCCTTTTTTGATCCTTCTCCATTCCCTTCATTTAATTCTTCCTGAATAGCTTTTAATTGTTCCCTGAGTACTGTTTCCCGATAATTTTTATTGGCTTTTTCAGAAAACCGCTCCGCCATCTCAAGTTGTATTTCCACAGTTTCCTTTAGTTTGATAAGATAATCGATAAATTTTAAGCTTCTCTCCTTCAATGACTGTGTTTCCAGTAAATCATACTTTTCGCTGTTGGATATCGGCATAAAATGCGACAGATACATCATGAGTGAATTTAAGTCTTTCAACTCCTCCAATACCTTCATGAAGTGCTCTGAGCCTCTGTATTTCTCGCTGAGTTCCCGAGTAAT
>DNPQ01000468.1 GCA_003501335.1 Bacillota bacterium | reverse complement strand
ACGGATAATGTAAACCTCGATCCGGTAAATACATTACAATTTATCTGCCGTAACGCATAAAAATTGGCCGGATCGGGTTTCCGAACCAACTTTGTTGGTTACAGAATATCGGCAAGTTCTCAATTTAAGTGATTTTGAAAGTTACTTGCCGGATTCATGGTAACTAAACAAATTGAAGTAAAACCAACCCATGGCCGACTAAAATTTATAGCCCACCTCAAAATCCCAGCGGGAACTGCTATCCAAATCACGGTAATAGTGGCATTGGTAACTCCACGTATCGTTATCCTCCATGATATACCATTCATAATTATAATCGTTCTTCGCCTGATTGTAGAAGGAAAAACTATATTGCAGACCCAGACGCTCAATTTTTCCGCTTAGACAATAAACCGTGCTATCCTCCAAATCATCAACGTGCAAGCAACTCATATTAAGCCAGGGGCTGACTTGCACCCATAACTGGGCCATGGTGCCTTCCCGGGGGGAATCACCGACTTCATCAAGGGAAAGAAGACCCTCTTCTCCTGCATTATTAAAGGAATTCCATTTCAAATCCTCATATCGCCCGCCGAAGTAGTTGGCAATAAACTTCCCCCGGGTAAAGAACGGAGCCAATTGGTAACTGATCAGGCCCAGTCTTCCTTTCACACCCACCATATTCGCTCTCCCGTAATGATCAAAATCAGCCGTCTCCCAAAACGGCGCACACCAAATCACGTTGGTTAAACTGATGTCTGCGGAAGCGCCTCCGGTCGGAAACTGGTTGGACGTCAATTGGGGGTAACTATCATGAACCCCGGTCAAACCGAGTTGCCAATGAAGCCCTGCCGTATCCAGCGATTGATCGAGACGCCATACCTGCAATGTTGCCCAATCATTTTTTACAAAAGGGGCCAAATAGACGACTTCATTGGATGCGACATAGCTCAACTGGGTTGTCGCACTTGGAGTCAGTTTGACGGCAAAACCATGATAGGGATTTAAGGGATGATAATCGTTAATGAGTAAACCGTAACCAAAATCCAAATCATTGATTTTTTGATAGTTCATCTCCAGCCAGTGGTCATGGTAAGCCAGGCTGTCTACAAAATTGGGCACATCCGGCTTTGTGTCGGACCTGGGTGTCCCCCATTGCCAGCGATTTTCATTCCAAGGATTCTGGAACAAGGCTATATCAAAGGTACCATCAAAACGTCCCCAGCGCCATGCCGGTCTTGCATGAATCCCGATGGCGTTCCGGCCTTCAAAACTGTTTCTTTCAAGACTTACGGTCTGAATCAGACTCTGCCAGCCGTATAAATCATCAATCTCTGCGGATATATTCTGTTGATCCGCCGAAGGAGCAACCTCTGTTTCTGCGAGATTTTCCGCTTGTCCCGCATTACGGCCAACCCATATCAATACCAAACACAGTAGTGATATCATCAGTATTTGTTTTCGTTTCATCGCTGGTCTATCTTTCTCCTTCTACCGGTATGGTTAACTTAGAATCCTTTATGATTATCGGCGAAAATGTCATTCTCATTGACTGCTTTTTATTTCTTTCAATCATGGATAGTTGTTGTTTCCATTGTTCCCTTACGCCGCACCAGTCCTATCCAGGTTAACAGGCCCATGCAAACAGCCAAGATTCCAATGGATAGGATATACAGTAAAGCAGGACTTAGACTATATAGGAATCCGGATAGGAAACCGAAAATGGCACTAAAAACCGCCACCGCCGTATTATGAACGGCGAAAATCGCCGCCCGTTCCGTCCCCGAAGTAACTTCAGCCAAAACAGCATCAATGAAAGGCTTTGACAACCCATAACCGATCGCAAAGGCCGCCACCGCCAAAAAAGCAGCCGCAAAATTACCCGCCGGAAGGGTAATGAATAATGCCAAGGCCAAAATTTGCAACAATATCCCGCCCGCCATCCATAGATAACGGTTCAAATGGCTACACCTCGGGATGATCAGCACAAAGATAACAAACATTACAGCGGCGCTGACTCCGCCCAAAACAGCAATCGCCGATTTATCGAGCCTCAGAACTTCAGTAAGAAATGGCGCATAATACAGACTGGTGTAAGTGCCGATTGGAATATAGGCATTAAACAAAATACTGCAACACAATACGGTGAAGACCAAAGGCTTCTGTAAAAGTATCTTGAATAAGGCCATATCAAATCGCCGCTTTTGATGATGAGAACCATGTTTCCGTTCCTTTAAAATCTGGAGTCCGACTCCAGTCTCCCGGTAATGATAATTTCTCCCTAGTATCATGATAGTCATGCTGATTACTGCAAATACCAGTATAATACGTTCTCCGGAAAGAATCCCCAATTCTTTGACAATAATTCCGGCTAAGGGGGTAAAGATACCGACCGAAATATTGATGGTATTAATTAAATTATAGGCTGCAATCTGTTGCTCCGGGGCTGCATCCTCAATAAGCATCAGGTTCCAGGAGACTGCGGAAATCTTGGATAAACTATTAATCACCTGGGCAATTGCAAAAACCCAAAAATTATTGCTGATGAGATAAATGATCAATGCCACGGGCCAGGCGATCAGATCGCAGATCACGGTGGTCCGGCGGCGGCCCATGGAATCCGTCACGATACCGGCAATCGCCGAAAAAAAGATACTGGCAATAAATCCAATCGCGATTAAAAATCCAATTTGTTGATCGCTGATACCTCGGTCTTTCATATAGAGACCAAAATAAAATGTATATAAGGAATAGGGAATCCCCCAGAGCGGCTCGAAAATCACCGAGACCCGGGTATTGCCGTGCAATTTTTTAAAAGACTGGATAAAATTGGAACTTCTGAGATTGATAGCCATGTTGATCCCCTTCTATTCAAAGTCGGCGGTGATGATTTGCATTCCCTGGGATACTAACTGTTGCAACAGAGGCTGAATGCCGGTGGTTTTTTTATCGGTGATGAGATGGTATTGGGGCTTTAAAGGCCCGACATTGGCCAGGGAACGATGGCCGAATTTACTGCTCTCCGCTAAAATATATACTTCTTTAGCCGCTTCCATCATCGCCCTTTTAACGACCGCCTCATCCAAGGTTGTGGTGGACAATCCCCATTCCGGAGAAATACTGCATGCCCCGGTAAAAGTCTTATCAACCGTTAAAGCCTGAATTGTTTTCATGCTCTCAATACTGATCGTATTAAAACTATCCGGATCAACGGTCCCGCCAATCATGATCAACCGGCATCCGGAAGCGAAATGCAATACATCATGGGCGATGGCCACCGAGTTGGTAATAATCGTCAAACCGCTGATGCGGTTTAAAAAAGGAACCATTTCCGCCACAGTCGAAGAACCATCCATCAGGATTGTATCATGATTTTGAATAGCCGCCACCGCCAGTTTGGCGATAGCGGTTTTCACTTCTATATTGATTTCCTGCCGTTCGCGGTAGGATAAAGCCAGGCTGACTTGTTCCGGTAGAATAGCCCCGCCATAGGTTCTGGTTAATAACCCTTTTTCCTCCATCAAGCGCAAGTCGCGCCGGATGGAGTCTTCCGAAATCCGAAAGGATTTGCTGAGATCGCCGACTTCAACCCGCCCCTGTGCTTGTATTAATTCCAGTATTTTTTGATGCCGCTCTTCAATAAACATCAAGGCGCTCCTCGTTGTTCGTTTTTATTCCAATTTGTTTATATTCGTTCTTGATGTTTCCATTTTATAGGATAAATGGGGAATTGTAAAGGCCCTACGTCTTGTCATACGCCCGTGGCAGCGGCATCGCGGCATAAAAAAAGAGAGCCGGCAGCTCTCCTAAAAAATTTTTTTAAAATCAGCTAAATTTATCAGTTATTATCACAATAACGAGTTTCATTTTAACCAGCGCAGAAGACACGGAACGCACAGAAAAAGCCGTAAGATTCTTTCATCGCTCTTTCACGGCCTCCGTGATTTACCAATCTTCCGATACAATTTCGTTTAGCTTGCAATAGCTGCCGGATCAGCAAAATGGCAGGCTACCATATGCCCTGCTCCTACATCTACCAATGCCGGAACAATGTTTCGACAAATTTCCCGCGTTTTTGGACAGCGGGTATTAAATCTGCATCCTGATGGAGGATTCATGGGACTGGGCACATCCCCATTCAATATAATTCGTTCTTTATTAACTTTAGGGTTTGGAACGGGTATTGCCGAAAGCAAAGCCTGGGTATAGGGATGGCGGGGCTCTTTAAATAGCTGTTTTTTTGCGGCAATCTCCATAATCCGGCCGAGATACATCACCGCCACCCGGTCGCTGATATGTTTGACCACACTTAAGTCATGGGAGATAAATAAATAAGTCAATCCGAATTCCGCCTGCAGATCTTTCAGCAAATTAACGATTTGTGCCTGAATGGAAACATCTAGTGCCGAAACGGGTTCGTCACATATGATCAATTTCGGATTCAAAGCCAAAGCCCTGGCGATGCAGACCCTCTGCCGCTGTCCGCCGCTGAATTCACTGGGATAACGGGAAGCCTGCTGCTGGGAGAGGCCCACCACATCCATCAGTCGCTTTACTTTGCCTTCCCGTTCCGTAGCCGGGCCCGCTTTAAAAATATCCAGGGGTTCCCGGATAATGTCTCCCACGGTCAATTTTGGATTGAGAGAGGCAAAAGGGTCCTGGAAAATGATCTGCATTTCCTTGCGCAAGTTTCGCATTTCCTGCCGTTTACAGGATAGAACCTCTACCGCTCCGAATTGCACTTGGCCGGATGTTGCTTCAATCAACCTTAAAATCAAACGGCCCGTGGTTGATTTGCCGCAACCGCTTTCTCCAACCAATCCTAAAGTTTCCCCCGTATTAATATCAAAACTGACGCCATCAACCGCTCTTAATACCGTTTGCGTCTTTAGCCACGATGTCCCGGCCATCGGAAAATGCTTAACCAAGTCCCGGACCGAAAGAAGTTTCCCACTGTTCAACATGCTGCGCACCTCTCCGAAGAAGATACCCGCTCCCGATCATGGATATACCGGAAACACCGGACATTATGGTCAGAGTCCAAATTCACCAGCGGCGGAGTCTCCTGCCTGCACGCATCCGTCGCATAGTCGCAACGGGGGCAAAACGCGCAACCCGCCGGCATATTATAAGGATCGGGCACCATCCCCCTCACGATCGGCAAACGCTGGATCTCCACTTCCATATTGGGAACGGAGCCTAATAACCCTTTAGTATACGGATGCTTTGGATTCTCAAAGAGAGTCTGGACATCCGCCCTTTCCACTATTGCACCGCAATACATCACAATGACCTCATCAGCCATCTCGGCGACTACGCCGAGATCGTGCGTTATTAAGATGACGGAGGTACCCAGTTCCGCCCGGAGCTTTCGCATCAAATCTAAAATTTGGGCCTGAATGGTTACATCAAGTGCCGTCGTTGGCTCATCGGCGATCAGCAATTTGGGATTACAGGATAAAGCCATAGCGATCATCACTCTTTGCCGCATCCCGCCACTAAGTTGATGGGGATACTCATGGATTCTTTTTTCGGGCGAAGAGATACCCACCAAATGAAGCATCTCAGCAGCCTGTTCCCTGGCCTCTTTCGCACCGCAACGGCGGTGGAGCATAATGGATTCCATCATTTGATTGCCGATCGTAAAAACCGGATTCAAAGAGGTCATCGGTTCCTGAAAGATCATCGATATTTTGTTGCCGCGAATGTGATACATTTCCGATTCCTTCAGCTTAAGCAAATCAATACCTTCAAATATTACTTCTCCGCCGACAATCCGGCCGGGGGGAGAGGTTAACAAGCGCATAATCGATAATGATGTAATGCTTTTCCCGCAACCCGATTCACCGACAATGCACAATATTTTGCCGGCATTTAAACTAAAACTGACTCCATTAACCGCTTTCACAATACCATTCTCGGTAAAAAAATGCGTTTGCAGATTTTTTACTTCAAGCAACGGAACAGCCATACTTATCACCCCAATGCCATGCTATCATTTAGACTATTATATGTCAATAATACGTTATATATTTTCATCAAAAATATATCTTTTGTCAACTACTAATATTATATTTCTCGCATGTAAACTTTTTAAACATTTATATTGTATATACTTGACGTATATATTACATCAGTGCTAGAATCATAATCAGATTCCGGAAAAATGATAGAAATGAGGCTTTTTAATGATTTTTTCCAATAAATTAACATCTGGGCAAAAAAAATTTATTCGCAAATTCCTACATAATAAAGTAGCGTTATTTAGCCTAGCTATCATTGGAATAGTGATGATTGCCGCAATTTTTGCTCCGCTAATCGCTCCTTACAATCCCGCCCGGCAATTTATCAATGGTCTAACTACCTCGGGAATGCCCAAAGGGCCGGGTCATCAATTCAAATTGGGGGCCGATTTATTAGGACGGGATTTATTGACCCGGCTGATCTTCGGCGCCCGGGTTTCGATGCTGATTGGGATTGTCGCCAACGGAGTCGCCGTTTTGCTCGGGACTCTTTTGGGAACCCTGGCCGGTTATCACCAGAAAAAAATTGGCACCGCAATCATGCGTTTTACCGACTTGATGATGGCTTTCCCGGCTTTACTGCTGGCCATAGCGCTAACCTCCATTTTGCGTCCGAGCATGTGGATTGTCGCTTTAGTCATTGCGCTGGTCAATTGGGTGCAAATCGCCCGGGTCATTTACGCGCAGGTCATGACCATCCGCGCCAATGAATTTATTGAAGCAGCGATCGCTGTCGGCGCAAGCACGCGCCGGATAATTTTCCGGCATGTATTACCGCATCTGATACCGACTTTATTGGTTTACGGCACGCTTGGCATTTCTACCACAGTCTTGCTGGAGTCGACCTTGTCGTTCTTAGGGGTAGGCGTCCAGCCGCCCACACCATCATGGGGCGGAATCATTAACGAAAGTCAGACCTATTTTCTGGATGCGCCGTGGCTGGTATTTTTCCCCGGCCTGGCGATTTTGTTGACATCGCTGGCCTTTAATTTGCTGGGGGATGCGTTGCGGGACTGCTTCGGCCACGAAGGAGGGAATGTTGCATGATCAAGTTAATTAGCCGCCGTATCCTGCAGGGAATATTGATACTAATAGGGGTTTCGTTTATTACTTTCTTATTGAGCTTCGCCCTACCCGCCGATCCCGCCCGAATGCTTGCCGGCAAAAGCGCCACTCCGGAAACAATCGCCAGCATACGCCATGAACTGGGACTGGACAAGCCAATGTACTATCAATACGGGCGTTACCTCTGGGGCCTGTTGCACGGGGATATGGGACGTTCTTACGCCCAAAAGACCGCAGTTACCGAATTGATCAAATCGCGCCTTCCGGCAACGATCAAATTGACTTTAGCTGGAATCCTGATCGAGCTATTGATAGCCATTCCTCTGGGCGTGATGGCGGCCTTGCACAAAAACCGCTGGTCGGACCGGGCGGTGATGCTCCTTTCCTTTTTAGGTGTTTCCGCGCCGCAATTTGCGCTAGGCCTGATCTTACTGTACGTTTTCGGTTATAAATGGTCCATTCTTCCCCTGGGCGGATATGGAACGCCGGCCCATATCGTTTTGCCCGCGCTTACGCTGGGAATCTCCGGCGCCGGATGGTATGCCCGGATCATCAGGTCCTCCATGGTCGAAGTTTTGGGGCAACAATATATTCGCACTGCCAAAGCCAAGGGTATTTCCAAAAGCCGGGTGGTTTTAAAACACGCCCTGAAGAACGCAATGCTCCCGGTGGTGTCCATGATCGGGCTGGATATCGGAGTCTTTATGTCCGGAATTGTAGTGGTAGAAAGCGTCTTCGATTGGCCCGGTATTGGCCAATTAACCTGGCAAGCTATCCAAATCATCGATATACCGGTGATCATCGGTGTGGTAACCGTATCCGCCATCGCCATTGTCCTCGGCAATCTGCTGGCTGATCTGATTTACCCGGTTTTCGATCCCCGGATCAAATATCAATAGCTTATCCATTCCAAAGGAGTGTGATGCCCTCTCCAGCTTCATAACGGTATTAACGATCGGACTTCCGAAATTCTCAAAAAGAAAGGTGAACTCCATGAAAAAAGCATTCAAGTTGACAGCATTCACTCTTATCCTCTTACTTATTTTCACAATGGGCTTTCAGGTTTACGGAAAATCGAATAAAACCATGACAGTTTCTTTCCAAACCGATATTACGACCCTCGATCCGGCCATCGGTTATGATTGGCAAAACTGGTCGATCATCAAATCAATGTTCAACGGGTTAATGGACTATAAACCCGGCACCACGCAGCTGATCCCTGATTTAGCCGCTTCCTATACCGTTTCACCGGATGGAAAAACTTACACCTTCAAACTGCGGCAACACGTTACGTTTGGAAACGGGCGGGAAGTGACGGCATCCGACGTCAAATACTCGCTGGAACGCGTTTTAGATCCGCAAACTCAAAGCCCCGGTTCGGGCTTTTATACCAATATCGCAGGCGCGGACGAGTTTAGCGCCGGAAAAGCCAAAACGGTAACCGGGATCACCGTGCCCGATAAATATACGGTTAAATTTACTTTAGTGAAACCGAATGCGGCATTTTTACATACGATGGCCCTCAATTTCGCCTTTGTAGTGCCCAAAGAAGCGGTCGCCAAATACGGCAAAGACTTCGGTCATCATCCCGTCGGCACCGGCGCCTTTTATTTAAAGGAGTGGGTGCTGGGCCAGCGCCTGGTACTTGCCAAGAATCCCCATTACCATGTGGCCAATCAGCCACTATTGGATGAGATTGTTTTTCAAATCGGCTTAGACCCTACCGTGGCCTTATTGAAACTGCAACACGGCGAAATCGATTTATTGGGCGACGGCATTCCTTCCTCACGTTTTGTGGAAGTCATGAAAGACCCCAAACTCAAAAAATTAATTGTTGAAGCTTCCCAACTGCAAACCGGCTATGTAACCATCAATACCCAAATGAAACCGTTCGATAATGTCAAAGTCCGCCAGGCTCTGAATATGGCGGTCAACAAGCCGCGGATCATTCAGGTAATCAATGGCCGAGCCAGCGTCGCCAACCAAATATTGCCGCCCTTGATGCCCGGTTACGACCCCAGCTATAAAGGCTACCCGTATGATCCGGCCGGGGCCAAAAAATTATTGGCCGAAGCCGGTTTCCCCAATGGTTTTTCAACGGTGCTTTACGCCAACAATGTTGATCCCAATCCACGGATTGCCCAGATGCTCCAGCAAGACCTGGCAAACATCGGCATCAAAGTGGAATTGAAAACCCTGGCTCAAAGCACGGTCATTGAGGCTGGTGGGACCAAAGCCACCGCTCCCCTGGTCTGGTCGGGCGGTATGGCTTGGATCGCCGATTACCCGGACCCCAACGACTTCTACTGGCCCATCTTAGGATCAGCCAGCGCGGCCCCGGGCGGCTGGAACTGGGCTTGGTATGCCAAGGCCGAATTCGACAAACGGGCTGAAAGCGCCGACGTCATTTCCGACCCGGCTCAACAAGGAAAACGGATCAAACTCTGGCAGGGGATTTTTACCGATATCATGAAGGAGGATGCTCCCTGGATTCCTATCTTCAATGAAAAGCGCTATGCCCTTCATTCCGCCAGAATCGGCGGCGCCAATGCCCTTTTTGCCGATCCCATTCATATTCCGGTCTACTATAACGGGGTATATGCAAAATGAGCACGATATCTAAGTTAGCTGCCGTTCATCCCTGTTACGGATGGGACAATCAACTCCAGCCGGAACTCACCGTCGAACCCGGCGTCGAAGTGGAAATCGAATTGGTGGAGGCTTCCGGAGGCCAAATTCATCCTGATTCAAGCGTTGAAAAAGTAACCGCGCTGGATTTTGCCAAAATCAACCCGGTTACCGGCCCGGTTTACATTAAGGGGGCAGAGCCCCAGGACACTCTGGTGGTTGAGATTTTAGGATTTGAAGGTAGTCAATGGGGATGGACCGCCATTATTCCAGGTTTCGGCCTGCTGGCAGATGAATTTCCCAAGCCGTTCTTACATTTCTCGACTTATGACCAGCAATGGGTCCACTATACTCCGGAGATCAGGCTGCCTTACCGCCCGTTTCCGGGAACCATCGGCGTCGCCCCCGCTGAAACCGGCTTACAATCCGTTGTCTTTCCGCGTAATTGCGGCGGCAATATGGATACGCACGACTTGACGATCGGCAGCAAGTTATATCTGCCGGTCCAGGTGGAAGGGGCGTTATTTTCCACCGGCGACGGTCATGCGGCCCAGGGCGACGGGGAAGTCTGCGGGACCGGCATCGAAACTCCCACCAAGATGAGAGTGCGTTTCGGTTTAAAGAAAGCGGAAAAACTGGCCTATCCCCGGATCGAAACCGTCCGCGAGCCGGCTAAAACGGAGCGTTTTTATATAACCACCGGCGTCGCTCCCGATCTGATGGTTGCCGCCAAAGACGCCATCCGTTATATGATCGATTATTTGACCAAAGAATACCGTCTGAGTGCGGAAATGGCTTATACCTTGTGCAGTGTGGCAGTGGACCTACGAATTAGTGAAATCGTGGATGCTCCGAATTGGATCGTCACCGCCCATCTGAATCAAACCATATTTATCTGAAACAAAGTTTCAAGGCCCGTCAAAAATCGGGTGAATAACAGTTATTAAAGTTTTATGCTTTTCAGGTCCTAGCCTCCGGCGGTTGCCGGAGGCTAGGACCGTTTTTTTCCTGCTTTCAAGTCTTTTTTATCCCTCACCCCGGCGATGATTCGAAAAGTGTTGGTTTGTGCATCTTACATGTTGAACCGTAAGAAAACTTTTTATTGGGTTGATCAACTTCCGAACATCGTGGGTTCTTTATCTATTAAAAAAGGCCCCACTGTCAAATGCAGATAGCGAGCCTTTTTTAATTCCATCATTTTTTTACTAACTGGTTACTGTGATAATCACTTTCCAGACACATTACTAACACGCAATTTATTATTTACTATAACCCAATGGCATAATATAAAGAGGTACTTCATCTTTATTTAATTGTAAAGCTTCTCTGATATTATTTTCTTTAATACTGGCCACCAAACGGGTGCCTAATTTCAGGGCTGCGGCGGTCAAATAAACATTTTCGGCAATCGTTCCAGCAGTCCCATTTGCCATATCTAGCTTAGCTGCTCTCTCCATCACCGGAGGAAGAACTCTCAGATCGGCTACAAAAATTAAGACATGGGAAGCGGTTCCAATATCAGGTTGTGTTCCAATATTAGTTTTAATGTTACTTGCTGATACCCATTTCAAAAGATTTCCAGCAGGATTATATTTATATACCCCTTCATTCGCCGCAACATAAATATCAATAAAATATTTTCCCAATGCTGTAGGAGCAGTCCGTTGGTTGTTTTTCCGGTTAATTCCATTGGCAGCCCATAAGATAGTTGACAAATCCGAAACCGGGATCTTTTGACTGGTAAATCCGCTTCGGGTTGATTGTCTCTGCATTAAGGCGCTCATTAAATCTACATGGAGTGAATTGGGGTGATTTTCCAACTTGATGTCGGCTCCGGCTGCGAAAGCAGGATAAACCGTCCCAAAACACATAATGAAAACACATAGTAATACCAAAAATAACCTAAGTTTTTTCAATTCCAATCACTCCTTGTTAATTATTTCCGTTTGTCTGTTAAGTAAAATATTCTTACTATGGAAAAATAATCCTTTTAACATTGCCGAAAATTTTTTAGAAAAAAATTAACTAGCCCGTCATTAAAACCGACATCAAAACAAAACTTAAAAAATTCTTAATTGCCATTTTCTTAAGGCCACCAGGGTCTAGGACCAAGACCCGGCCACCAAGGCCACCAAAAATAAATATCAGTATGTTCGTGGTAATGGTGATGCGGATGGTCGTCATCGTAATCAATCGTAAAAGTAGCCTCATTAGGATGCCAGCCATCATTCCCAAAATAAATTTTATTGACGTCGATTTTTTTACCATCCATCAATAATTCAAATCTTACAGACTGACCATCCAATATTTCAAAATCAATTGCTGAAACTTGATCGGAAACAGTTAGCTGAAATTTTAAAATATCATGATCTCTCAATTTGGAATAATCATTGGCATCCGATGTTTTAGTCATAAGGTTTTCAATTCGTCCATCAGTCTCAATAGTTCCGGTAAAAATATGTTTTGTCCCACTGGCCGCTGCAACTTTTAAATGCACACCAGAACTATCATGCCAAATGAAATATCCTTCCAGATGCTGTTGTAGAAGTGTTGTTGGTTCGTCTTCCATATTATCCGGCCAAGATGCAAAGACTAATTGGTAAAACAAAACGTCAGCGTAGCCGCTAAAATAAGACTTAACCATTTTTTCATCCTTATCGCTCCTTCCCCCCAAAAAACTTGTTATCTTCTTTTTAGCAAATCTATGTGTTCCTTTTGTGACTGATGAAAGAAAGATTTATGAAATAATAGAGTTTAAAATTTTTTATTTCCTCATGAAACTAAAAAAGAGGCTGTTGCAAAAGAAATTGAAATCAAAGAGAAATACAATATATAACCTAAAATAATGTGCAGAGTTTTATATATTGTATTTCTCTATCAATAAATTTTATTTTGCAACAGACCCTTTATTGTTTATCATCGTTATTCGCTTCATCTTCTATAAATAAATCATAACGCATACTACGGTTTTTGGTCTTCTTCAAATCGTGTTGATGTTCATTAAATACAAAACCATTTTTGCAGGTCAAATCAATATCTTCCTGTTTATCGAATTCTATTCGGGCCCTATCTCAGGATGGCGTTAATCTTCCCTGCCGTTCAGCTCTTTTCTTCCGTCCAGCACCTCCAACATTATCAATGCGCCGATCTTAAAACCATATTCAAAGGAAGCATATGACTCCATTACACTTGAATCTAAACATAAGTCCAAAAGTTCTTCCAGCGTTTGAACATCTTCCGCCGGGAGTTTCTCTTCCAACGTTTCCCTGGTATCGGATTTTTTTGGTTTAGGGCGCGGTATTCGAGATTTTGGGGAACGATCCGTTCAAAGGGGTATAGGTGGCCGTAATATAATTCTTCCAAAAGGGATTTCATGGAACATGCCTTCTTTCTACCTTTCATGCAAAAAGCAAAACATTACCGCACTAACTTAGGGCCGATGGGATTAAAGCCTATTCCACCTAACCTCCAGCCCCTTCCCTCCTTCAGTTAATCTAATTGAAATCTGGGACAGGGAAGGAGTGCCTCAATTCGGTATGATCCTGCATCCGTTGTAAGAAAGGATATTTTCATAATCTTTTTCGATATTCCGACTTAAAAATATTACAAAAAAGCACATTTCCCCGTTCAAGGCTTATAATGTACGATCAAGGCACCTCTTCCTTGTCCCAGATAAATTGCCTTCTGAATGCGGAAAGGAGCAGGGGATTCCGTTCACCACTTGTCACCGGCGCAAGCGGAATATCAGCCGGCACTTGCTTTTTGAATGCTAAAACCCAGCATTTTGCAGCTACATCTCCGGCTCTCCGATAAGTTTCCGCAGGCGTTTCAAATAATATGGCTTTCCCTGCTGAATGTGCATATCTTTAGCCAAGTATGATTACCGGGCCAATTTTGTTTCAATCTCCCAAAAGTGTTTTTTGTTTTTTCCCCAACATACCCCGTTGCTATGATAATGCTTGCATGGAATCGTTTTGGGGCACATTAAAGCGTGAACTAGTTTATTACGAACGTTATAAAACCCGTGAACAAGCTAAGTCGAGTATTTTTCAGTATATTGAATTGTTTTATAACCGTTACCGTCTACACTCCAAATTAGGTTATAAATCTCCGTATAATTTCGAAATCTTGTCCTTAGCCGCCTAATTCGGTGTCCATCTTATTGGGGTAAGCTCACTTTTAGACTCAATAACCCGCCCTATCATTTGAGGCACGATGCCGAAAAAAACGGCATCTTTTCGTGGATGAAAAACTGCCGTCGTCATTCAAAACAAACCCAGAAGACGCTGCCACGACGACAGCGTCATTCCAATCAAAAACTCCAACCCCGGCAACCGGATGGCCGGGGAGATGAAGGAGAGACCGGGAAACATGGGTTCCCGGCGGCCTTTGCAGCTCGTTTCACGAGCTGAGGTGACATTTTGGGCCGCTCAAAAAGGCACTCAGCCGGTGAAAGCCGTGGACAAAAAAATCGGCATTCATTTTTACCTTCTTGGGTTACACCTTCGTCCTCAATCCACGGGTTAAATCGTGT